>JAHJJB010000235.1 GCA_018823005.1 Pseudomonadota bacterium
CCACACCCAAACAATTTGAACGGGCTCCGAATCAATTATAAATGATGATAATAAAACGAATAGAAAGTAACCATGGTTAATGGCATGAAAACAACTATAAGGAGGGAAAGCAAAAAGACAAGAAACAAACAATCTTTATAGGATGTCTCTTTTTTGATTCCAGGGGAAATGAACCCCCACCACAGTGCCGTGTTGATAAGCCTCTGAACCGAACGTTCAAAGTTAGTGCCTTATGGTTTCTTTAGGCTTTTCTGTGCTAGCAGAACATGCACACCAAAACCAAGGAAGGCCCTATTGTTATATTTGTTGGATCAAAGAACAAATATCAATCACGAACACGGCAGGGGTTTTTTTACATCATCATCAAATCCGGAAATTCAGGCCAAGGGCAAATTCTATCCAAGACAACTTACAGGAATGACTTTATATTATTTGCAAGATACTGAAATTTCGAAAGGTAGCGTAGGAAATATACCATTTCTAAACATTTTGGTCAATATGGAAAATACATCAAACATTCACATTAAACAATTATCCAACAATCTTATCATATTCGCCGATTTCTCAGAAATTTCACACAGAAAATCAGAATGATTTTTTTTAATCTCAATATTATTACTGGCAATATCCAAGGCAGTCATAATCATAATTCCAAGTTGGTTCAGGCTTGTTGGAGAATTATTAAACTGGGACTCAATCTTGCTGACTTCCTGAACGAGGAAGTCAGCGACCTCTGTTGCATGTAATGCATCAGTTTCGGCTTTAAATGTATAATGTTTTCCAAATAGTTCTATTTTTACAAGATGTTCCAATAAATAATATTTACCTTTCTAAAACAAATAATATGGCCTCTAATTATGAGCTTCTGTAATGCCATTGAGCTTGGAAAGAAGATTATCTATCCTTGACCGAATAAGATCTCTCTCATGGGAATAGCTCTCTTCCGCTTCGATCTTCCCCTGCAGCTCCTCCTCTAATTTCATAATTTTATTTTTAAGTTCTGAATTTATTGCCTCGTACGACTTACAAAGTGCGACCACTTTTTCAAGTTTTTGTTCTATTTCTTCGAATTGACGCAGAATCTTTTCCTTATCCAACCCTATCACCTCATCTATTTAATCTTTTATAATATCCCATCTATGCCAAAGTCAACATATAATACCCAATCTCATTTGAATGATTCTTTCAACAACCAACAAATCCTGAATGCTATTAACACCCAAGATCTCTTCTTTATCCTCACCAATAATTGCACCAACACTTTTATTCTCTTTATATCCTATTTTAACTATGTCTGTAAGATAAAATTCACCCTGCGCATTATCAGCTTGAATTTTATTTAGTGAATATTCCAAAAAAGCTTTTTTAACGCAATATATCCCTGAATTAATGATTTTTATCTTCTTTTGATCCGCAGTAGCATCTGCTTCTTCCACAATTCCTAAAACACATTGTTTGTCATCCGTTATAATTCTTCCGTACCCTTGCGGGTTTTCAATTGCAACAGCAAGAACAGACACATCCCTTTTTTCCCTGATATGGTAATCATATAGTTTTGTTATTGTACCGGGAGAAAGCAGAGGAACATCACCACAAAGGATTAAAACCTGTTCCGCATATTCAGGAATCAATGGAAGGGCACACTTAACGGCATGTCCGGTTCCGAGTTGATCTTCTTGTAAAGCAAAAAGAACTTCATAAACATCTGATACTATTTTTTTTACCTTTTCAGCCTGTTTTCCTACAACAAGAACAATATCATTTCCGGCAACTTTCCTTGCAGTTTCAATAACATACATCACCATTGGTTTGCCGTTAATCTCGTGCAACACCTTGGCTTTGTCTGATTTCATTCTTGTTCCTAATCCAGCAGCAAGAATGACTGCTACAAGTTTGTCTTCTGTTTGCATAATAATTGCCTTTATATGTGAAATATACTTATCAATAAAAAAGGGCAACCTGTATTCTATGGCTGCCCTTTTTATAATTTTTTAAAAACGGTTAATTCCAAATAAAATAATCTGGAAAATACTATCGTCTTGTTTCAGCAAGTTGTATGCGTTGCATAGCCCTTTCCAAAGCGGCCCTTACTCTTATAAAATCAATATCTTCACGGGCACCTGCCTTTTCTAAACGTTCCTGCGCTCGTTTTAAAGCGGATTTTGCCCTTTCCACGTCTATATCGCGTCTTCTTTCGGCAGATTCCGCCAGCACAGTAACTCTGTCGGGGAGCGCTTCAGCAAATCCTCCGTTAACAAATATGAACCTTTCCTCTCCTTTAATATCCTTATAACGGATAATTCCTAATTTCAGAGTGGTGAAAAAAGGTGTATGGCCAGTGAGAACTCCAAATTCACCCAGAGAGCCGGGAGCCATAACAATTTGCGCTTCTTCGCTGACGACTATTTTTTCTGGCGTAACAACTTCCAATTTTATGTTTTCGGCCATATTATTTGTCCTCACTTCTACTTTTCATCGGCCATTTGCTTTGATTTTTCAACGGCTTCCTCTATACCGCCAACCATGTAAAATGCGCGTTCCGGAAGATCATCATATTTGCCTTCACAAATTTCCTTGAACCCTCTCACAGTATCGGCAATTTTAACGTATTTCCCTTTCATACCCGTAAAGGTCTCAGCTACATGGAATGGCTGAGATAAAAATCTCTGGATCTTTCTTGCCCTTGCAACTGTAACTTTATCTTCATCGGACAATTCTTCTATGCCGAGTATCGCGATAATATCCTGAAGCTCCTTATATTTCTGAAGAATCTGCTGAACTGTACGGGAAACCAGGTAATGCTCTTCGCCGATATAAGAGGCATCAAGAATTCTTGATGTTGAATCGAGCGGGTCAACAGCAGGATAAATTCCAAGTTCCGCAATCTGCCGCGACAAAACGACAGTACCGTCCAGATGGGCAAAAGTCGTAGCAGGGGCAGGGTCGGTCAAATCATCTGCAGGAACATAAACGCATTGGACAGCTGTTATTGATCCCTTGTCTGTAGAAGTAATACGTTCCTGAAGTTCACCAAGGTCAACGGCAAGAGTGGGTTGATAGCCGACGGCAGATGGCATACGTCCCAGCAGAGCAGAAACTTCAGAGCCGGCCTGGGTAAATCTGAATATGTTATCAATAAAAATAAGGACATCCTGTCCTTCAATATCACGATAGTATTCAGCTGCAGTTAATGCAGTGAGCGCAACTCTTGCTCTTGCTCCGGGGGGTTCGGTCATCTGCCCGTAAATCAGAGCAGCTTTAGGTAAAACGCCCGAGTCTTTCATCTCATGGTAGAGGTCGTTGCCCTCGCGAGTACGTTCACCCACACCGGCAAATACCGAAATACCACCGTGTTGCATAGCGATGTTGTGAACCATTTCCATCATGATAACGGTTTTGCCCACACCGGCTCCGCCGAACATTCCCATTTTGCCGCCGCGGGGAAAAGGCACCAGCAAATCTATAACTTTTACACCTGTCTCAAGAACACGAACAGTTGTATCCTGTTCCGTAAATTTTGGCGCTTCACGGTGAATCGGCATCATTTTTTCATGGCTTACCGGCCCAAGCCCGTCGACCGGGCGTCCTATAACATTCAATACCCTTCCAAGTCCGGCCGGACCAACCGGCACCATAATCGGTTGTCCCGTATCCTTGACTAGCATGCCTCTTACCAATCCATCCGTTACATCCATTGCGATTGACCGAATGACATTGTCGCCAAGATGCTGGGCAACTTCCACCACAAGATTATCCTCCTCATTGCTGATGGCAGGATTGCTGATCAGAAGTGCTGTAAGGATATTGGGAAGCTTTCCTTCTTCAAACTCCACGTCAACAACAGGCCCCATAACCTGCTTTATTTTACCTATGTTTTCTCCCATCTATAGACCTCCTATCAAAACTGAATGCGGTATTTTCAATTCTTACCCTTTAAGCGCTTCTGCTCCACCTACAATATCCATAAGATCTGCGGTGATGGAAGCCTGCCGGACCTTGTTGTATGCCAGAGTAAGACTATTAATCATATCGTTACAAGCCTTGGTTGCATTGTTCATCGCGGCCATTCTTGCAGCATGCTCGCTTGTTGATGTCTACAAAAGAGCGCTATAAATCTGAACAAAAATATTTCTTGGAAGCATTTCATCAAGCAACTCGGCTGGTGAAGGTTCGCATATGTGCTCAGCAAGATATTTTTTTTCAGCATCTTCGCTTTTTTCAGCCGCTTCAATAGGTGGAATCGGAAGAAGCTTTTTTAACACGGGCAATTGCTTGGCAACGCTTTTAAATTCAGAATATATCACGTAAACTTCATCGTACTCGTTATCAAGGAATCCATCAATCAGCTTTCTGCCCGCCTTAACAGCTACATTAAACCCAAACCTTCCACCGACAATTCCTACATGTTCGCTTTCAATTTCCAAATTGTTTTTTCGGCACCAGCC
>JAHJJB010000236.1 GCA_018823005.1 Pseudomonadota bacterium
ATAAAAGCCGTCAGGAGCAGTTTGATATATACAAGCAAAGCACCATCCTTAATCTGTCCAGCTGCACCCGGCTCATGCAGTTCCCCTCGCACCTCAAGCCTCATGCCTTACGCCTTTTTAGTTCTTTCCGCAGCACTTTTTAAACTTTTTGCCGCTTCCGCACGGACATGGATCGTTTCTCCCTACCTTATTGTCTTCTCTTTTCACAGGTTTCTTTGCAACCCCTTCGTCACTGCCGGAAAATAACAGTTTCTGTTCTTTGGGCTTTCTTATTTCTTCTATTTTTTGGGGTTCGGATATCTGAATTCTGAACATAATGTTTACAATTTCTTCCTTGACTCTTGAAATCATGTCCTGGAACATCTCGAAACCTTCTTTTTTATAAACCATAAGAGGATTTTGCTGAGCATAACCCCTGAGGCCTATCCCCTCCTTAAGATGATCCATTGAAAGAAGATGATCCTTCCAGAGGTTATCCACTGTCTGGAGCATAATGACACATTCAAGATGTCCGAAATCTTCGGAGCCTACAAGTTTCTCCTTTTCATTATAGATTGACAAGGCCTCATCACAAATGAGTTGTTCAAGGCCTTCTTTTGTCATTCCTTCAAGATTTCCGCCGCTTAAATTATTCATACGAAAGTTAAACTGCTTGAAAACCGCTTCCGATATTCCGTTTAGATCCCACTCTTCAGGAAGCATCTTCTCGTCAGCAAAAGCAAGTGCGATATCTTCAGCTTTTTCCTGGATCATGCTTTCAATAGCAGGCTTGAGGCTTTTCCCGTTAAGCGCCTCGCGCCTCTGCCTGTATATTACTTCACGCTGCTGGTTCATCACGTCGTCATACTCAAGGAGTTGTTTTCTTATATCAAAGTTGTGCCCTTCAACCTTTGCCTGGGCATTTTCAATTGCCCTGCTGATAAGATTGTGTTCAATGGGTTCACCCTCCTGCATTCCAAGCTTTTCCATAATGCCTGTAATGCGCTCGCCTCCAAAAATCCTGAGCAGGTCATCCTCAAGGGCAAGATAAAATCTGGAAGATCCCGGATCTCCCTGCCTGCCTGACCGCCCCCTGAGCTGATTGTCTATGCGCCTGCTTTCATGCCTTTCAGTTCCAAGGACATGAAGCCCGCCTAGTACGGTAACTCCTTCTCCCAGTACGATATCGGTTCCCCGTCCCGCCATATTTGTTGAAATAGTAACAGCCCCTTTCTGGCCGGCCATGGCAATAATTTCTGCCTCTTTCTCATGATTTTTGGCGTTTAATACAGTATGTTTTATTCCTCTTTTCTTCAATTTAGTGCTTAAACCTTCAGAAACATCAATTGAAACAGTCCCCACAAGGACTGGTTGACCTTTTTTATTCAGTTCGGATATTTCATTAATTGCTGCCTCATATTTTTCTCTTTTAGTCTTGTAAATGGAATCCGGATAATCTTCCCTTATCATCGTTTTATTTGTTGGAATAACAACCACATCAAGATTATAAATTTTCTTGAATTCGGCAGCCTCGGTGTCGGCAGTACCCGTCATTCCTGAAAGTTTATTATACATACGGAAGTAGTTCTGAAATGTAATCGTTGCAAGAGTCTGATTTTCATTCTCTATTTTAACATTCTCTTTGGCCTCAAGCGCCTGGTGCAAACCGTCGCTGTAACGGCGTCCGGGCATCAATCGGCCTGTAAACTCATCAACTATAATGACTTCTCCGTCTTTTATAATATAGTCAACATCAAGCTTAAACAGTGTATGTGCCTTTAAGGCCTGATTAATATGGTGCAGCAGCTCTATGTGTTTTGGATCATAGAGGTTGGATACCTTCAACAATCCTTCGGCCTTTGCAACTCCCTCTTCGGTCAGCACAACCGCCCTTGCTTTTTCATCAATTGAATAATCCTTTCCTTCCTTAAGAAGCGGCACTATTTCATTGACCTTATAATACAAATCGGTGGATTTTTCAGCGGGACCTGAAATTATAAGAGGGGTTCTTGCTTCATCTATTAATATGCTATCCACCTCATCTACAATCGCAAAATTGAGTTCCGGCTGGACCAGGTACTCCTTGTTAAACTTCATGTTGTCTCTCAGGTAGTCAAAGCCGAACTCATTGTTCGTTCCATAGGTAATATCAGAGCTGTATGCCACTTTACGTTCCGGGTCGTTTAAGCCATGCGATATGGTTCCTACTGAAAGTCCGAGGAATCTATAAATATTCCCCATCCATTCCGTGTCCCGTTTGGCAAGATAATCGTTTACCGTAACAATATGAACCCCTTTACCCGTGAGTGAATTAAGATATGCAGGCAGTGTCGCGGCGAGAGTTTTTCCTTCACCTGTTCTCATTTCAGCTATCTTCCCGTAATTGAGCACCATCCCACCGATCAACTGAACATCAAAATGCCTCATATTAAGCGTACGCAAGGAAGCTTCCCTTACTGTGGCGAAAGCCTCAGGAAGTATCTCATCAAGCTTTTCACCGCGCCCAAGCCGATCCTTGAATATTAATGTCTGGTTCTTAAGTTGTTCGTCACTCATGGAATGAATACCTGATTCCAGAGAGTTAATTATTTCTACCGCCGGGCTAAGTGCTTTTATCTCCCGCTCGTTTTTACTACCAAATATTTTGGTTAAAAAACTTCCTATCATTACTATATTCCTTTTATATGAGCATGCAGTAGTCAGAATACAGAATACAGAAGAAAAACAATACCATGGTTATTCTGGCTCCTGACTCCCGGTTCCTATATTCTAATGTTTAGTTGTGCCCGCCCCGGGCATGAAGGTTAGTTTGAAAACTTATCCGGTTTTCATCCGGGAATCGCCCTTTTGTTTAATAATTATTATTCAACTTTGCAATATATAATAGGTATCATTTTTTAATCAGATAATCTTGTTATCTCTTCAAGAGGCACATAATAGAATAAGACCTTTGCATAACATCCCCTTTTGGCCGATTACCATGTCAGGCTCAAATTTCAATCCTCGAAATACTCAATGTATTCCTGTGGTTGAACTTACTGCCTTCCTTGCACTTGTCCAGAATTGAATGTTCTTCAAAGGTCTCAGAATGGTACCAAAGTTGACGGCTTCGTTAAGCGCCTCTCTTTGAAGAGCGGGGCTTGCCGGTAAGGATAGTCTTTCGTATATTGTACAATCAGTTCAGCATATAATTGTCTGGATTAACAGGAAGACCGTTTAAATGCACCTCGTAATGGACATGAGGGCCCGTGCTTCGGCCAGTATCGCCAACTAGAGCAATGATTTCTCCCCTCTTCACAAAACTACCTGGTTTCTTCAATAATTTACTGGCGTGTGAATAACGGGTTACCATTCCGTGGCCATGATTTATTGCAATTGTATTTCCAAACAATCCATTATATTCGGATAGCGAAACAGTACCATTTGCCGTTGCAACTATGGGCGCACCAATATTGGAAGCAATATCATATCCTTTGTGAAATTCCCGTAAACCTGAAAAGGGAGAAGTCCGGTATCCGAAAGTTGATGTCACGGATCCCTGGACTGGGCGAATTGCGGGAGTTGAAGCAAGGAGACTGCGCTGCTCCTCAAAATAGGTTATTATTGATTTAAACCCATCTGTCTGAACCTTTACAGCCACATTCAGCTCTTCAACCTGTTCATGCATTTCACGCATGAGACTGTCATGTTTTTCTGATAGTGATATTTTGGGATCAAGATCCTCGGGAGCTGAACCTCCTACGCCAAAAAGACTTTCCTGCAATGCATTCTTTTTCTTATTTTTTATATTGGCTATGGATCTTATCTTTTTTTCAAAATTGTACAAATCTACCAGCTTTGCCTTAAGATTCGAAATTTCACCGGCAAAAAACTGTATTTGCTTGCGCTGGTTGGTTACTTCATCCTGCTGAACTGACAGCTTGCTCTGAAGATAACGATTATTCAAAGAAGCTTTTTTTAAAGAGATGTAGTCATATGCAAAATAGCCTGAAAGAATTAAACCGGCGGCAAGGAAAAACAGAGAATACCGTATGATTTTTCCGGAAGCGTTTATCTGTTTTATCGGAGAGCTTGAATCACTTAATATTAAAAAAGAGATTTTCTTTTTCCCCATGCTAATCAAACCACCTTATGAAATAATTGCTTGTTTCTGACCTGCTTCAGCATTAATAAAACAACGCTTTTTATATTAATAAATATCTGATATATCAATAAGTTATACATCATTAAAGTTTTTTTATTATTTTGTGGATACCATGATATAAAGGGCCTGTCAAGTCTTTCTGCTCAAATTGTCTTTCTGCTCAAATCCGGCAATTCCAGGTTAATATCTCAATATGGAGCCGGATGATTATAGAAAATGTCATAAATATGTTCCGTTTGGGTATGGGTGCGTATGCGAACCGCAGTAACCGAAACTAAAAACTGGCCATATTCTCTATGGTTTAGAAGAAGACTTCAGGCGTTTACTTAATGCTGGTTGGGAAATCCCAAGCATTCTGGCAGCAATGGACTGATTGCCATTCACACGTTTCAAAGCCTCTGCTATTAGCAAATGTGTTGCTTGCTTTATTGTTGGCAGCTCGGAAGAAAAAGTGATGGCAGAATTTACTTTTGGATTAAAAATTCCCGGTGCCACGCCATTCTTTTGGCTCATGTGAATGCGCTTTTTAAATGTATCGGGAGAAAGAACCCTTCCTTTGTGTTTACTGACTGCATCGAAGATCATTGTCTGCAATTCTCTGATATTGCCTGGAAAATCATATCGTTTCAATAAGGCAAATAATTCTTTTGTACAGGCGGGTTTTTTTTTGTTCAGAGTCAGGGCAGCATTGTCTAAAAAATGATCGACCAGAATCCGGATATCATCGGTACGCTCGCGTAGAGGCGGGATATGAACATGATGTGTTCGGATTCTAAAGTTGAGATCTTTGCGGAATTGACCTGCTTTCTGAAGTGCCCAGAGATCCTGATTGGTAGAGGCTACAATACGAACATTAGCTTTTTTAAGTTCATCCATGCCCAACGCCAGATATTCACCTTCCTGGAGAAGACGCAATAACTTTACTTGCGATACAAGGCTCAAATCACCAATTTCATCGAGGAAAAGCGTACCTCCTGCAGCATGCTTTATCAGTCCGTCACGTACCTGATCTGCACCGGTGTAAGCTCCCTTTGCGTGACCAAAAAGTGTGTCAGAAAAAACGAAATCATCAAGTCCTGCCGCATTAACAGCTACAAGCTTTCCTTTGAGACCGCTAAGACTGTGAATTGCTTTTGCTATCAGCTCTTTACCAACTCCGGTTTCGCCTGTGATTAAAACCGGTTGAGATGTCAGGGATAACGATTCAAGATCCTGAAAAATTGAAAACATTTTCTTGTCTGCTGTAATAATGCTTTCAAAAAATTCTGGCTTTTCTAACCTGATCTCAACTTCATTTACAGAATACCTTGTTAGTTTCCTATATATGGCTTCTTTCTCCCCCGATTCCTTAATCCTTTGTGCCAATTCTTTAGGGTTAGGTCTTTTGATCATTGAGAATCCTCCGATAATCCGGAATTCGGTACTATATAGTAATTCTCATAAATATGTTCCGTTTGGGTATGGGTGCGTATGCGATCCGCAGAAAATTTGTCTTAAGGTTTCGACACGCCCCCATATGGTCGATAAATGTTGTACAGGCGGATACCATAAAC
>JAHJJB010000237.1 GCA_018823005.1 Pseudomonadota bacterium
AAATATCCGTTGCCTGAACGACGGGGTGGTGGCTTATCCTGGTCCAGTCATCCCTGTACAGGGTAATGTCAATTATGCCGGTCGGTATTTCAATCCCTTCAATTTTTTTTATTAAAGACTGTATACGTCTGGCAAGGAAAACTCCGCGGGTCTGAATTCCAATCAGAGAGAGATTGACAGCTCCCCTGTGAACCTCGAGAATTTCATGGGTGATTCTGGTTATGATGCGCTCTATATCGGCCGCATCAAGTATTGGATATGCATTTTTCATTGTTTCTCCGGTGGTTGTCTGTTTGATAAGTGTTTGCACCTTATAATAAATATAATCACAGAGAACATTTCTTTTTATATCATGTGTGCCGTTTTGTTCAAGAGATAATATGGAATTGCACGGGGATAATTTTTTGAACCGATAACCCATGATTCGTTAATATTCTTGACAATTTAGCATGTTATGCTATTCAAACCGCATTCAAGTCTTTTACACTCGGGCTCCCGTTTATGTAATTTTATTATTCCAGCCCCCATTTTCATGAGGGTAAATTCCAGCGGGAATCCAGGCGTTCGATATTCTTTTCTAAAGTTATTTGGAGATTTAAGGCCAAATGGATAATCCTTCGGGCAGCGTAGCTTTCTCTTCCATTAAAGATAACCATAAACAGGGTTTGATAATCCTGCGATGTCCGGCAAACGGGAAGTCATTTTATCCATGTATTTAAGCGGCTAATAATATGGAGAAGTATCATGGGTAATATAATTTTATTTGAGTCAAAAAAAGTGAGGCGTGTCTGGAATGAAAAGGATCAAAAATGGTATTTTTCTATTCAGGATGTTATTGAAATTCTGACGGGTAGTGCGGACATAAAGCAGTATGTAAAAAAATTAAAAAGCCGCGATCCTGAATTAAAAGTCAACTGGGGTACAATTTGTACCCCGGTTGAAATGCCGGCCGCAGATGGGAAAATGAGAAAAGTGCAGGCATCTGATACGGAAGGACTTCTCCGTATAATTCAATCCATCCCATCTTCCAAAGCCGAGCCGTTCAAACGCTGGCTTGCAAAAGTAGGGTATGAACGGCTGGAAGAGATAGCAAACCCTGAACTTGCCGCAAAACGAATGCGTGAAATCTATAAATTAAAGGGGTATTCCGACGAGTGGATAGAAAAGCGGATGCGCGGAATTGCGGTTCGAGATGAACTTACCGGAGAATGGAAAAAACGGGGAGTTAAGGAACAAAAAGAATATTCCATTCTTACGGCTGAAATAAGCAAAGCGACTTTCGGCATGACGCCATCCGAATATAAAAACTTTAAAGCGCTTGATAAACCGACAGACAATTTGCGCGACCACATGACCGACCTGGAATTGATTTTTACCATGCTGGGAGAGGCCTCCACAACTGAAATTGCCCGAAAAAAGGATGCACAGGGTTTCCCTGAGAACAAAAAAGCCGCTCATGAAGGCGGAACCATTGCCGGAAATGCCCGCAGCGCGCTGGAAAAAAAGAGCGGCAAAAGGGTTTCCGTTAAAGAAAATTACAAAGAACTGCCGGAAATTAAACGTAAATCAATCAGACACAAAGAAAATGAATAATAACCGGATGCTACCTGAAATTGAGAAATAATCATGGATAAACATCAGGCACAAGATTTCATCAAAAAAACCTTTGAGCAGCCTTTTGATAAAGTCCGCTTTACCTCATTTATTAAGAATCTTTTAAAACGGATTGAAGAAACCCCGGCTACTGTTTATCGCGGAAATCTTATTCCGGATGCTTACGAGCAGTATATCAGTTCTCTTGAACGCATAGGCAAATACTCAGACGGCGAGCATAAGGTTGATATCCTTATCATTAAGCTGAAAAAAGAAACCTCTCTTGAACGCGCCCGCACCATGCAGAGGAATTTTATCGCCTGGTATTTAAACGGCAGCCGGGGTGGTGTGCTGAAAGATGCGGCTCTGGCAGCGTTTATAGCCCCGGATGAGACCGACTGGCGGTTTTCGCTGGTCAAGATGGATTATAGGTTTGATGAGAAAGGAAAAGTTAAGGAAGAGTTCACCCCGGCCAGGCGCTGGTCGTTTCTGGTTGGGGTCAATTAAAAAAGCCACACCGCCCAGAGCAGGCTGATTAAAATATTCGTAGATGACGATCACAACCCTACCCTTGCAGAACTAGAAGAAGTTTTTAATATTGAGACAGTTACCAAAGAGTTTTTTGTCGAATACCGCAATCTTTTTATCTGTACAAAAGAAGCCCTGGATAAAGAGGTTAAAGAAAATGCCCGAATTAAAGCCGACTTTGAAGACAAGGGCGTGAACACTGTTGATTTTGCCAAGAAACTGCTGGGCCAGATCGTATTTCTCTATTTTCTGCAGAAAAAAGGCTGGTTTGGCGTAGAGCGTGATGCTGAATGGGGAACAGGTTCCAGGCAGTTTTTGCGTGAACTATTTAACAAAAAGCATGGTGATTTTAAAAATTTCTTTAACGATATTCTTGAGCATCTTTTTTATGATGCTTTGCGTAACGACCGCAGCCATGATGACCACTATTACGGACGTTTTAACTGTAAAATACCTTTTCTAAACGGCGGTCTCTTTGACCCAATATGTAATTATGACTGGGTTCATACCGATATTTATCTGCCGGACAGCCTCTTCTCCAACGGCAATAAGACCAAAGGTGGCGATACAGGTGACGGAATTCTGGATATATTTGACCGCTACAATTTCACAGTCAAAGAAGATGAGCCGTTGGAAAAGGAAGTGGCTATTGATCCTGAACTTCTGGGCAAAGCCTATGAGAAATTCAATGCCATACGTCCCGACAATTTTGAGGAATACAAAAAAGCATTAAAGAGTGGCAAAAAGGGTGATGAAAGCAAATTCAACAAGCAGTTCGGCGTCTATTATACCCCGCGTGAAATTGTCCATTACATGTGTCAGCAAAGTCTTATCAATTATTTATACACCGAATTGAACAGCGGACTTGTTGTTTATGAAAAGCTTGGCGAAAAACAATTCGATATGTTCGGCAACAAAGGTAAAAAAGGGCAACTGGATTTAACGATAGAGCACAGGTCGAATTCGTTGATTTCAAAAGAGGATATTGAAACCTATATACATTTAGGCGAGCAGGTCAGCGAGAACGAAGCGAGAGTCGAGAGAAAGGGAAAGGAAACCAGCACATATTCATACAAACTACCCGAAAGCATTCGTACGAACGCCGGACTTATTGATAACAAACTTGAAGATATCACCATATGCGACCCGGCTGTTGGCTCCGGTGCGTTTCCTGTGGGTATGATGAGCGAGATTGTAAAAGCAAGAAATGTATTGTCTACCTTTATTCAAGATGAAAAACGGACACCTTACAATTTCAAACGGCGCTGTATCGAGCATTCCCTATATGGCGTTGATATCGACCCCGGTGCAGTGGAAATTGCTAAGCTGCGTCTGTGGCTCTCTCTTGTGGTGGATGAGGAGGAAATTAAAAATATCAAGCCTCTGCCGAATCTGGATTATAAAATAGTGTGTGGGAATTCTCTGCTGGGTATAGAAAAAGACATCTTTAATTTTAACCTTTTGGATAAGCTGGAAAAGTTAAAGGCCGGTTTCTTCAGCGAGACGAATCCAACGAAAAAACAATTATTTAGAACCGAAATTGATTCGGCGATATCAAGTTTATATATAAATGCCGAAAAAATTCTTGGATATAAAGTCAATTTCGATTTTCAGATCAATTTCTCTGAGGTGTTTCATGAGAAGGGCGGGTTTGATGTGGTGATTGCTAATCCGCCGTATGGGGCCGAATTACTGGAAGAACAAAAGAAATATTTGAAAAAACGTCACGAACATATCGTTGAGCGAATCCGGAACACTTTTTTGTATTTTCTGGGAGAGGCATACAACCAATCAAGGAAAAATGGTGTTATCTGTTTCATCCTGCCGAACGAATTACTTTTTCAGATTTACATGACAAAAGCCAGAAAGTTTTTCCTTGAAAACTCAAAAGTTCTCTTTGCAATCAATCTTGGTGAGGATGTATTTGAAGCCATTGTGCCAACTTGTGTTATTTGCCTCATGAAAATTCAGCAAAATGATTACGCAATTTCTGTTGCTGACCTGCGAGAAGCCACTCTTGAGAAATTGCCCCAATTATTAGTAACTGAAAATTATCCGGTAACAACAAATAAAAAAATCCTTTCAGCTCCCAATTCCATTTTTTCCTTCAATAAAGGCATAGCAGAACTCATCAATCGGCTCGCTTCAAGTTTTCAGCCATTTGAAACATTCTGCGATGACGTAGCAAACGGCATCAGCACCAGTTGCGACAAAGTGTATATCGTCTCTGAGAAATTTGCCAAAGAAAATCATTTTGAAAAAGACTATCTCAAAGAGTGCATTCGTGGCGGGCAATTCAATCATTTTTACTGCCCGACACACACTCACGAGTATGTTCTTTACATTACAGATGAATTTGATCATGAGAAAGGTAAGAATATTTATCATTACCTTACCAAGAATAAAAAGTTGTTGATTCAAAAAAGTGTGGAAAAAAAGCAAGGTAATCGAAAATGGTATGTGCTTTTCAGGGGTCGTTACGAAGGTTTGTTCAAAAACCCAAAAATTCTTTTCCGACAAACTGGGGATCACATTATTGCTACGATCGACAAGGAAACACAATATTACTGCATAGATTCGGTAAATGTTGGACAAGTAAAACCAGAATTTATCGAATATCTTGAATATTTTACTGGCTTGCTAAATTCCAAACTAATCAATTTTTTTTATCAGGAAATTTCCCAAGAAAAAGGTCGTGTGCTTGCTCAAGTTAAACCGCAAAGAATTCGTTCACTGCCCATTAGTATTGGAACTCCACAACAGCGCGACCAAATCGCAAAAACAGTAAATCGCATTCTGGCGGCTAAGCTCGTCAATCCAACAATGGCAACTTCCGCCTTGGAGCTTGAAATCGACCAACTTATCTATAAACTTTATGGCCTGACGGAAGATGAAATTGCGATTGTGGAAGGTAGATGATATCGGAAGGGAAAATCAATATCCTGATCCAATGTAAATACCCCCTTCGGGGAGCAACCTGAGGACATCCGCTCTGCAAGTGGAGTATCACCGAGCATAATTATCTGCATACATGCCCCTAAAAATTGAGGCATGTATGCAGAATTTGAGTTAGGCCGATAACGCAACATAAAAACTGGCGGCATCTCTTTGGAGAAGCAGGACCAAAGAATCGGTTGTTTCTGAATGTTTAATCGCATTTTTCGCTTCTTCCACCGAAGCGACTGGATGACGATTTACCTCCAAAATAATATCACCCTGATGTATATCGGCTTTCTCTGCCGGACTTCCGTCTTGAACACCTGAAACTATAACGCCTCTTTTTTCTTTGATTCCAAGTTGATTGGCCAACTGCGGGGTTAAATCCTGCAGCATAAGTCCCCATTTACCTGATGCGGGTTTAGCAAGATTTTCTTCCGCTGTTTTTTCCGATGCGAGCCTTTCAAGTTTTACCGTTATATCCTGCTGTTTGCCATTCCGGATTACGGTAACATTTGATTTTTCACCAACCGGGGAATCAGCAACAATTGCCGAAAGATCGCGGGCTTCCTGTATCGGTTTTTTATTGAACGAAACGATTAGATCACCCCGTTCTATACCTGCCTTTTCTGCAGGACCATCCTTAACCAAATCGGCTACCAATACGCCTTTCGATTCATTAATGTTCATGGCTTTTGCAAGCTCGGGAGAAAGAGTCTGAATGCTGACTCCAAGATAACCACGGGTAACTTCTCCTTTTGCCATCAACTGTGGGATGAGGGGTTTGCTCGTATTTATCGGGATGGCAAAACCTATTCCCTGGCCGTTGGGGAGAATCGCGGTATTAATCCCTACAATTTCACCCTGCATGTTGAAAAGAGGTCCTCCGGAATTGCCGGGGTTGATGGATGCATCAGTTTGAATAAAGTTATCATACGGCCCTGCCCCGATTACCCTTCCTTTGGCACTCACTATTCCGGAAGTTACCGTATGACTTAAACCAAAGGGATTTCCAATAGCCAATACCCAGTCACCAACCTGAAGCTTATCAGAATCTCCCATCACAGCAACCTGCACGGAACCCTTCGGCTTGATCTTGAGTACTGCAAGATCTGTTTTTGGATCGAGGCCGACGATTTGTGCGGAATACTCATCTTTATCATTTAAGGTAACAATCACTTTCTTTGAACCTTCAACAACATGATTGTTTGTAAGGATATAGCCATCCTTGCTGATGATAACTCCGGAACCGGCGCCCTGTATTTGGTGGTTTTCGGGCATTTGGGGCATCATAAACGGCTTGAAAAAATCCCGAAAGGCATCATCATTAAATGGCGACACAAAAAAATTTCCCGCCTTTTCAACCTTAGTCACCTTTATGTTGACAACCGTTCCGCTTAGTTTTTTGGCAAGTTCAGCAAAAGAGGCAGGAACAAAAGGTGTTACTACGGGAGACTGGGTGCCGGATACTATAGGGGTTGTTTCAGTTACCGGTTTCCAGTTTGTACTTGCTGCCATTCCAAAACCTGCAATGGTAAAAGCTGCAGCAACAACAATAAGGGTTATAAGCCCAAAGCGTTTGCCGGTAATACTATTTTTGATTTTATTAAACATATGAGTTCCTCCTTCCGTTAAAAATCCGAATTTCGATCAATTCGTTGGGGTAAATATAATGAAGGAAGATTAAAATGAGCTTAAGGAAAGATTAAAAGTTTCTAATAAAAGGATTTATTTATAAAGCAGAAATGAGGTAAAATCAAAAAAAGCTTATACAACATTGATTTCTTTCGATATGCTGTTTTTAACAAAAGAAAAATCAGGATTAAAGAGGAAGAAAAACCTTAAATACGCTCCCGGATCCCGGAGAGCTTGATAGTTCAATCCTGCCCTTATGAACTTCAATAATTGATTGTGCAATGCAAAGCCCCAGGCCTGCCCCGGTTCCACCGACAGCGCGTGCCTCACTTGAGCGGTAAAACCTTTCAAAGATTTTTTGCTGGTCTTCTTTTGAAATGCCTATTCCGGTATCTTCAATGGTTATTAAAGCCCATTCTTTTATGATCTCTAAAGAAACGGTAACCCGCCCGCCATGCTGAGTATATTTAACAGCGTTATCAAGAAGATTAATAAAAACACGTTTCAGGCGGTCGGCATCACCCAGAATAACGACAGGCTCGAGCCCTGAAAGAGAAACGTTTATATTGCGCTTGTCGGCCAGAAATTTTCCCTGTATAAAAACTTCATGCAATATTTCTGATAGATCCACAGGTTTTAAATCCATTTTCAGGACTCCTGTATCAGCTCTTGCGAGAAGCAACAATGCCTCCACAAGTCGAGCCATTCTCTCAATCTCTTCAAGCAGGCTGACAAGAATTCGCTGATGCTCGGAAGGAGTCCTCGCAGATCGGAGGGCGACCTCTATTTCACCTTTAAGAATAGTAAGGGGGGTCTGCAGTTCGTGAGATGCATCGGCGCTAAATTGGCGTATTTGACTAAAGGAGCTGTTAAGCCGCGAAAGCATATCATTTAAAGTCTCTGCAAGCCTGCTTACTTCATCCCCTCCTCCCGGGTCTATGAGCCTTTCTGTAAGGTTTTCCATGCTGATACGTCTTGCATTTTCAGCCATTTTATCGACAGGAGCCAGAGCCCGCCTTGCAATCAGCCATCCGCAGCCTGCCGCAATAATTAGTGCAACCGGAAAAACCGCAGCCATAGTCAATACAAAACGGTGCCTTGTTGAATAAGCATTTTCAAGCGACATGCCGACCATAATAACATTTACAAGACGTCCTCTGCTTATGACAGGGGCGGTAAGAAGCCTGACGGGAAAGGCGGCAATGTTTTCACGTGTTTCAAAGGTGGTTCGTCCCTCTGTTGCATTCTTTAATGCTTCCGGACTGAGCCTCAGTTTTGAGGATTCGGGAGGATAAAGATGCTGGTCTGTATTTCCGAATGGATCAAACATACCAAAAAACCGCTCCCATGGAGAAGATCCAAAGAACTGCCTGAACAGGCCATCAATATCTGATGGAGGAAGTGAAGTCTCGCCCCGATAATTTCTCTCCAAAATAACTCCTGCAACGCTTTTAAGGGCAGTATCAACATCTTTTGTCAGACTGTAAGCCAAAAGAGCGTAACTTATGCCCCCGAGAAAAAGAAAGGTCAGCGATAGGAGAATGCTGTACCATATAGTCAGGCGTGCCCGAATGGATCGAATCTTCATGTGTCGCCTGCTTTCAGGACGTACCCGGCCCCACGGATCGTATGGATCAGTCTGATAGAATTGCCAGCATCGATTTTTTTCCGGAGATAATTGACATATACATCTATGACATTGGTGGATGGATCAAAATCGTAATCCCAGACATGATCCAGGATCATGGTGCGGGTCAGCACTCTTTCAGGATTCCGGAGAAAATATTCAAGGAGTGAAAACTCTTTTGTTGTAAGTTCAATTTTATTCTCACCGCGAAAAACGCTTCTCCGCGATGGGTCAAGCCTTAAATCTGCATACTGCAAAATACCCGGCCCTGACTCAATTTTTCTTCTTAACAGAGCCCGGATACGAGCAACAAGCTCCTGAAAGGAAAAAGGCTTGGTCAGATAATCGTCTGCTCCGGAATCCAACCCAATAACCTTATCCTCAATGGTGGCACGAACCGTAAGAAGAAGAACGGGAATCCCTATTTTTTTCTTTCTAAGCTGCCGGAGAACCTGAAGGCCATCCATTTTGGGTAATGAAATATCAAGAATTACAAGGTCATATACCAGGCCAAGAGCCATTTCAAGACCCTGCTCACCGTTATTTGCAGTATCAACAGCGTAGCCTTCTTCTTCAAGACCTTGCTTGATGAATCCCGCAACTTTTTTTTCATCCTCCACAACAAGAAGGCGCATAGAAAATCCCTTCGCACTCCACGGGTTGCACGAAAAACTTACCCCTCCAGCAAAGAGAGCTTTTAATATCTCCGGGCAGGGCCTTGCAAATTCATATCGGGACAGTTATTCAACCATGAAAACCCGTCTCGGTTTATCGAGGCGGGTTATTCCTTCCTCTTTTGCGGCCTTAACCGCTTCATCAAAATCCTTATTCGATGGGCTTGAGGAAAATTCTTTATATTGATAAGCCTTTCCGCACGGCCTGTATTGAAACATGATGTTTACATAGGTGTTTTTTGATATTTTATCTGCAATAAACCGCATTACTTCCCTTGTTCCGGCATGCCCGTGCGGCATTACAAGATGCCGG
>JAHJJB010000238.1 GCA_018823005.1 Pseudomonadota bacterium
AATTAATTGACTGATATGCTTGGAAAGATGAGAAGAACCCACAACTGCTGTGAACTTGGAAGAGGCGATGCGGGCAGGGAAGTTGTTCTTATGGGGTGGGTTCAGCGAAGAAGAGATCACGGAGGAGTAATATTCGTTGATTTGAGGGACAGGGAAGGAATTACCCAGGTCGTTTTCAATCCTGATTTAAATAAAGAAGTCCATGAAAAAGCTCATGCCATAAGAAGTGAATTTGTCATAGGTATAGCAGGCAAGGTAGAAAGACGTCCTGATGGAATGACGAATCCCAATTTAAAGACAGGTGAGATCGAAGTTTTTGCCACGGAACTTAAAATATTAAATCCCGCAAACACGCCACCTTTTTTGATTGAAGATACGGTGGATGTTTCTGAAAATGTACGCTTGAAATACAGGCACATAGACCTGAGGCGCCCGAATATCCAGGAAAACCTTATTCTAAGGCACAGGGCTGCGGCATCGGTCCGGCACTATTTGAACAGCATTGGCTTTATAGATATTGAAACTCCGGTTCTGACAAAAAGCACTCCTGAAGGCGCGAGAGATTATCTTGTTCCGAGCCGGGTCAACCCCGGCATGTTCTATGCCCTTCCCCAGTCTCCGCAGCTTTTCAAGCAGCTTCTCATGATATCCGGTTTTGACAGGTATTACCAGATTGTGCGCTGCTTCAGGGACGAGGATTTAAGAGCCGACCGTCAGCCGGAATTTACCCAGATAGACCTTGAGATGAGCTTCGTTGGAGAAGAGGATGTGATGGGTGTTGCGGAAGGTATGATAAACACTCTTTTTAAAGAGGTTCTCGATAAAAATATAGAGATACCGTTTGAAAGGCTCTCATATGACGAGGCTATTGACCGTTTCGGCCTTGATAAACCGGACCTTCGTTTCGGGCTGGAGCTGAAAGACATTTCTGATATTGTAAGAACTTCAGGGTTCAAGGTATTTACAAGTGTTGTCGAAAAAGGGGGCATAGTAAAGGTCTTAAATGCAAAAGAATGTTTTGAATTCTCGAGAAAAGAGATAGACGACCTGACGGAATTCGCCGCTGTTTACAAGGCAAAGGGTCTTGCCTGGGTCAAGGTGAAAGAAGACGGATGGCAGTCCCCGATAGCAAAGTTTTTTACCGATGATGAAAAGGAAAAGCTGGCAAAGCGCATTGATATGGAAATCGGCGACCTTGTCTTTTTTGTGGCTGATCAGCCTAAAATTGCAAATGATGCGTTGGGCCATCTGAGGAACCATCTTGCCAGAAGACTGAAGCTGATTGATGAAAATGAATTCAGATTCCTCTGGGTCACTCAATTCCCGATGATGGAATATGATGAAAACGAAAAAAGATATCAGGCAATGCATCATCCATTTACGGCGCCCCTTGAAGAAGATTATGATCTGCTTGAGAAAAACCCCCTTGCGGTCCGTTCAAGGGCATATGATCTTGTGTTAAACGGTTCCGAAATCGGGGGAGGCAGCATACGTATTCATCAGAAAGAGCTGCAGGAAAAGGTTTTCGAAGCTCTCGGAATGACGCCGGAATCATACGGGGAAAAATTCGGATTTTTGCTTTCTGCTCTTGATTCCGGAGCTCCGCCTCACGGAGGCATTGCCTTCGGTTTCGACAGACTGGTAATGATGCTTTGCGGTGAATCCTCTATCAGGGATGTTATAGCATTTCCGAAAACCCAGAAGGCGGCGTGCCTTCTGACGAACGCCCCTTCTGAAACCAGCAAGGCGCAGCTTGATGAACTTTGCCTGAGAATCAAGACAGTTATAACTTAGACGGCCCTGCTTTCCCCATAACTCTGCCCTGCTTCATCCGGCATCAGACTATCGGTCTGCCATTTACTTCGGGAACTTTTAGCAGTATAAATTGTCTAAAACATATGAGCAGCGCAAAAGATCAAAAAAAGGAAAATGTTGGGGAAGATCCGGACGCCGATCTTGTTTCCGCCTTTCAGTCCGGGAATACCCATGCTTTTGATCAACTGGTTTTGCGGTATAAGGACCGGATCTTTAATCTGTGCTACCGTTCCCTGGGTGATTACCAGGAAGCCTATGATACCGCTCAGGAGATTTTCATCAAGGTGTACAAAAACCTGAAATCCTTCAGGGGCGAGGCTTCGTTTTTAACCTGGCTTTACACGATTGCCGGCAATACGTGTAAAAACAAATTGAAATCACTGGAATACAGATATCGCAATAAAAAAGTTTCATTGCATAAGCATAATCAGGAAGGCGGAAATCAGGACAGGGAGATTGAGGATGAAAGCGGATCGCCGCAAGTTGTGCTTGAAAAAAAAGAGAAGATGAAAATTATCCAGGGGGCGATCGACTCATTGCCTGCGGAGCAGAAGATGGTGGTGGTTTTACGCGATATAGAAGGGCTTTCTTACGACGAGATTATAAACATTACCGGTCACAGGCTTGGTACGGTCAAATCCAAACTTTCACGCGCCAGGCTGATCTTGCGCGAAAAACTGAGGGGTATAATTAAAGGATGAATTGTTCCCGCACAAAAGGGCTGTTTTCAGAGTATATTGACGGTCAGCTTGACAAAGAGCAGGAAGCTATAGTCAAAGATCATCTTTTGCTGTGCGGGGATTGCAGGGATGAATTTGAATCTATGAAGGCGGTTGTCCGGGAAATGGGTTCGCTGGATACGATTAAAGCTCCTGATGATTTTCTCGTGAGTCTGCACGGGCGCATTAAAGGCGATTCATGGTTTCAGAAAGTCAAAGCCTTCTTATTCATACCTGCCCGCATCAGGATCCCTGTGGAACTGGCAACACTGGCAACTGCCGTAGTGGTAGGCTTTTTCATCTTTCATATCGTTCCGCCCGTAATGCCTCCAAAGACACCTCCAGAGACACCTTCAAAAATGCATTCAAAAAGCCAGGCTGGCCTAAAGGATGAAAAACCTGAGGCTGGCACTCAATCAAATGAAAGTGCGCCCGCAGGAGCCGGCATTAAACCATCTGAAACAAAAGCCGTTTCTGATAAAGTCATGCCGGAACCCCGGAAAAGACAGGAGCTTTTAAAGCAGGATTATCAGAGGAGCGAACCCGCATCAGTGCAGGGAACCGTTAAAATAAGCGAACCGCTTCAGATTGTGCTCACGCTGGAACCGGTTTCTGATAAAGAGTCTGTATCTCAAGGGAAAAAAGATGATGCCGTTCTGTATCAGGAAAAACTGGAGGAGAAGGAAGCAGATAAAGCTGCCCCGGCACGGTTTAAAACACAGGCAATGCCCCGCATGGCTGAATCGATGGGCAAGGTTGAAGCTCCGGCAGGCGAAAAACTGAAAAAATCGTATGAAGAAGAAGTAAAGCCCCTTTCCTATCAGGAAGGACCTTTGCTTAATATTGAGGAGCATATCCGGATTGCCGGCGGCAGGATATTAAAAACAGACATAAATAAAGAGACCGGTCAGCCGGAATATCTTTTAATTGAAATCTCCGGGCAGAATTATCAGAAACTGGTTGAAAAATTAGGTGAGTCCGGAAAAATTCAAACGCCTCTTGCAGTTGATATCAGTCAATTCAAGCAACCTATTCAGGTTCGCCTCCATATTCTAATCAATAAATGACGGCTTCGTAAAAAGCCATTATGCAAGGCGCACGAATCTTGAGGAATGAAGCGTACTAACTGGTACGCTGCAATGACGAAAGATGAAGTGCAACACAGCATAATGGCTTTTTACGAAGCCGTCATTTATTGATTAGAATATGGAGGCGAACCTGAATAGGTTGCTTGAATTGACTGATATCAACTGCAAGAGGCGTTTGAATTTTTCCGGACTCA
>JAHJJB010000239.1 GCA_018823005.1 Pseudomonadota bacterium
CTTAACAGATAAAATATACTAACACCGCTGCTTTTTAGTGCCACAATCTCATTATTCTTGTTCATAAGGCCAAAAGTAACAAGAACTGACAATAGAACACAGGCTGGAATAAATTCAACAACAGGCATTTTAGAGATAAAATAAAAGAATGCTTTTGAAAAGGTAAGCCCGGATTCCAGGAAGATGTCTGTTTCGTCAAAAAAATCAACGATTATATAAATACCTATAATTGTTGCTAATATAATACAAAAATATTTTAAAACTTCCCTTGTTAAGTATCTGTCGATTATTGACATAAGCAATTTATCTTTAATTAAACCTAACTTATTCTGACAAAATGTGATTTAATATACGTCAACAAGTCTGAAAGCATAAAAATTCTTACTGGAAGATCTTTGGCTGTTATAATAAGAAGGTAGAAGCCTACGCTGCCTATCACGATATTTGGCACCCACATTCCAAGAACAGGGGGATAATAGGCTTTACTCGCGAAAACATAACCTATTGAAAGAAGTAGATAATAAAACAAAAAAAAGGCAAGGCCCACAATCAATCCGTATGAACGTCTTGAAGATTTAAGTTGGGCACCTAGCGGAAGAGCCAGTATTCCTAAAACAAAACAAGCAAAAGGGATTGAAAATTTTTTATTAAGTTCAATAAGAGCATCATAATATCTCGAGTTTTTATCTGTGGCATTTATTAAATAATAACGAAGTTCTGAAAGAGTCATCTCCTTTTCATCTTTTTGTCCCCACTTTCTTTTGGTGTCTGCAAGAGCGCTTTTTAAATCCAGATTAATATCATAAGTATCAAAACTAATCGAATTGACCGATTTATTTTTAATACTTACCTGATTGATTCTTCCGTCAAACATCCTTAACCGGAAAATAAGCTTGTCTTTCTCGCTGATCAGTACTCCCCTTGGCGCAACTATAGTACTGATTATGTTCTCAGTACGTTTATCTTCGACAAAGACATCTATAAGTTCACCCTTTTTTAAATTAATTTCATTCACATAAAGCATTACATCTTTAAAACTATCATTGAAAATTCTTTCTTTGAGGCCCAGTTCAAGATTTGATGTTGCAACATCCATCGTCAATTTTTTTATAGAAGTTTTCCCCCAAGGTATTCCATAAACAGCTAAAAAAAGAGTAACTAAATATCCTATTAAGCAGAATATCAGCACTGGTGGAAGTAATCCGTAAATACTGACACCTCCTGTTTTTAATGCAATAATTTCATTATCGCTTGAAAGTCGGAGGAAAGTCAGAAGAACAGCCATCATAATCGACATCGGTACAACAAACACAAGAAAATATGGAACAAAATAAATTAACAACAGGATTACTTTAGGGAGGCTTATATTATAGTTTACAACCAGATTTGTTATAAGAAGAATTCTGGCCATCAGAAAGAGAAAAGTAAAAAAAATAATGCTTATTGCAAAAGGAGGAAGCATCTCTTTGAATAAGTATTTATTTACAATAGAGTTCATCTTCATATTGTGTCGCTTGCACCGAACTGCATCCTATAAAGTTTATAATATTCTCCTTCCTTTGTAATGAGTTCTTCGTGTTTCCCTTCCTCAATTATACGACCGTCAACAATTACTAATATTCTGTTTGCATATCCAATTGTTGATAATCGGTGGGCAATTACAAAAGTGGTTCGTCCCTTCATGAGGTTTTCAAGCGCTTTTTGTACCAGTCTTTCAGACTCGGTATCAAGCGAAGAGGTGGCTTCATCTAGAATCAAAATTGGTGCATTTTTGATAAGAGCCCGGGCAATACAAATCCGCTGTTTCTCACCCCCTGAAAGACGGCCTCCCAGTTCTCCAATCATGGTATCGAGTTGATCAGGAAAACCCTGGATAAAATCATAAGCGTAAGCCGCCTTTGCGGCCATTTCAATCTCTTCATCCGATGCTTTCGGATTCCCATAAGCTATATTGTTTCTTACCGTATCATTAAAAAGTATGGGTTCCTGTGTCACTATCGCAATCTGATCGCGCAAGGAGGATATTGAGGCTTTTCGAATATCAACTCCATCTATAAGCAGAGAGCCGCTGCTGACATCGTAAAACCTGGGTATAAGGTTGACAAGAGATGTCTTGCCGCCTCCACTCATGCCAACAAGGGCAATTATCTCTCCGGCTTTTACTTCAAGTTTAATATCTGTTAGTACAGTAATATCCTTATATTTGAAAGAAACGTTATCAAAAGTTACATCATGGGAGCGGCGTAATAATACCACAGGATTTTCATCTTCTTTAATATCCGATTTAGTTTCAATTATATCAAAGATTCTGTCTGTTGCTGCGAGCCCTTCTTGCAAATGATTATTGAGTTTACTGAGTTTTTTAACAGGGTCATACAACATAACAACTGCAGCAAGAAATGAAACAAATGTTCCCGTTGTATAACTTCCTGAAATTACCCTTGAACCTCCGTACCATATAACAAACGCAATTCCTATACCTCCAAGAAATTCCATTATGGGTGAAGAAAGTGCTTTTGCTCTTACTTCCTTCATCTCAAGATTAAAGAGCTTGAGTGTCTTGTCGTAGAAACGTTTTTTTTCATAAGCCTCCATTCCAAAGGCTTTAACAATTTTATTTCCCGCAAATGTTTCATGAAGGAAAGAGCTCATGTCTGCTATGGCTTCAAGACATTTCCTGCTTACCCGCCTTACTTTTTTTCCTAGCGCCGCGATAGGATAAAAAGCTACAGGCAAAATTATAAAAGCGAATAACGCGAGTTGCCATATCTGGTAAAATATCACGAATGTGAGGCCAATAATTGTGAAGAGGTCTCTGATCGAACCGGTTACAACAGAAGATACCATTGATTTAACGGTATTGACATCATTTGTGATGCGCGACATAAGTGCGCCTGTTTTTTCTTTTTGAAAAAACGAAAGCGGTAAATCCTGTATATGTTCATATAGCTGGTTTCTTAAGCGCCTTATAATATTTTGCCCCACATGACTCATAAGATATTCCTGGCCGTATATACCGAGTCCGCGCAATAAATAAACAATGATAACGGCGAAGGGAATCAATTTAAGCATACGGCCATCTTTACTTATAAACACATCGTCAAGAGCGGGCTTGATTAAATAGGCAGAAGCCGCTGTAGTTCCTGCCACCACAAGAAGACAGCACGTAGCCAAAAAAAGAGTAAACCAGCTCTCTTTTATCAGTTTGATAAGTTCGCGATGTCTTTGTTTAATAAATGATGATGGTATTTTTTTTATCTCCATTTATAATAACCTTGTTTGACGGCTTTTCACACATCCGTAAGCATTGATATAGCTATATCTGCAACCCGTTCTGAAGCTCCGGAACCACCAAGAAGATTCCTTATGCCAATAAGCTCTTTTCTCATCGATTCAATCTTATCGGAGTCGCCCAGAATTTTTAAAACTTCACCTGCTATATTGTCGGGAGTAGCCCTTTCCTGAATCAGTTCAGGGACTATCTCCCTTCCTGCTATAAGATTTACAAGACAGATATTCGGAACCTTTATCATCGCTTTGCCGAGTCGGTAGCTTACAGGTGAAACCTTATATATTATAACCATCGGAATTCCTGCAATGGCAGCCTCGAGGGTAACTGTCCCTGAAGCGGCGACAACAAAAGAGCAGGTTTTTAAAATCTGATCCGCACCGCCTGAAATAATATCATAATCATAAGCGCAGTATTTTTCTATTATTTTTTCAACATATTCCCGTTCCACCGTCGGCGCAAGCGATACCGCTATTTTTACCCTGTTCATTTTTTTTACAATTAATGAGGCCGCTTCAAGCATAACCGGAAGATGCCTTGCAATCTCACTGTCGCGTGAACCGGGCAGCAGGCCTATAAGCGGAGCATCTTTCTTTTCGTTCAATTTAACCGGCGACAGGCCGCCGTCAAGAAGAGGATGCCCCACATAAGATACGGGAATGCCATGTTTTTTAAAAAACTCCTCTTCGAAGGGCAGGATAACAGCCAGATGATTTACAAGTTTTTTTATTTTTTTCACCCGTCCCTGCCTCCACGCCCAAACCTGAGGGCTTATGTAATACAGAACAGGTATGCCGAGCTTTTTTGCAGTAGCGGCAACTTTAAGATTAAAATCGGGGAAATCAATCAGTATCAGAAGACCCGGCTTTAAACTTTTAAGAAGCCTTTTTGCGCCGGCCATACCTTTAATAAGAGAAAAAACCTTTGAAAAAACCTCGGTTATCCCAACCACGGCAAGAGTCGATGCATTATGAATAATTTCGACTCCGGCATCTCTTAGTGCATCACCACCTATGCCGCAGAAATGGAGATCGTTATTCCTACCTTTCATGGCTGAAACGAGTCTTGCCCCATGAATATCGCCTGACGCTTCGCCGGCGATTATCATAACAGATTTCCGATTAATAGGCTGACTCATACAATCAATCATCAAAAAGCTGTTTTTTTGAAGAATCGATCTGTTCCATTACGCTCAAGGCCACCTTCAATGCATCACGTCCAACCTGACCGGTAACTTCCGGAACTTCACGTCTCCTTACCGATTTAACAAAAGCTGTAAGTTCATCTTTCAAGGCGTCACTTTTTTTAAAACAGATCTGTTTTATCTCCATGCCTGGTATAACGCTCTCAATTTCATCGTCTTTTTTACGTACAATGGTTATTTCATGATTCGCGAAATCAACCGATATATACGCATCCTGCTGAAACAGCCTGATTTTACGTTCATTTTTTGTCGAGATTCTGCTTGCCGTGACATTCGCAACACATCCGTTCATAAATTCAAGACGTGTATTTGCTATGTCAGCCTGGCCCGTTATTACCGGAATCCCCGCAGCATGAATGCTCTTTATGTCAGATCTGACAAAACCGGATATTATATCTATGTCGTGTATCATTAGATCAAGCACAACACTCACATCCGTGCCTCGTTCTTTGAAAATACTTAAACGATGCGATTCAATGAACCTGGGTTTTTTCACAATATTCTTAAGCGCAAGAATCGCTGGATTGAATCGTTCCAGATGCCCGACCTGTATTATAAGGCCCCTTGCCTCGGAAATGCTTATCAGTTCATCCGCCTCACGAAGGGTTGTCGTAATCGGCTTTTCGATAAGAACATCTATGTCATTTTCAAGAAAATCCTTGCTCACTTTGTAATGGGCAGGAGTTGGAACAACAACGCTGACGGCATCCACTTTTCCTATGAGATCACGATAATCGGTGTAAACATTAGTCTGCACCTTTTTCGATACGATCTCCGCCTGCACTCTGTCCGAATCCGCTATTCCGACAAGCTCGACATCATCCATCTGTGAATATTTATCCGCATGAAATTTGCCGAGGTAGCCAGCACCCACAACACCTACACGCAGTTTTTTCATTATTTTACTTTCCTGAAATTGCAACAATGCTTATTCCAAATCTGTCGGCAAGCATGACCATCTCTTCCTTATCAAAAACTACTGCTTTTTGAGCCTCAACAGCAAGGAGTTTAACTCCCGATTCATGCATTGTGCTTATCGTTTGTGCGCCTACAGCAGGCATATCGAATCTTGTATCCTGATTTGGCTTGCAGACTTTAACTATCACAGCTTCACCATTTCCAAGTTTTCCTCCTCTTCGGATAGTAGCATCCGTGCCGTCAATAGCCTCAACAGCAAGAACGGAACCACCGCACACAATCACACACTGGCCTACATCAAGGCGGCCTATCTCTTTTGCAATATGCCAGCCGAGATCTATGTCCGCTTTTTCAGCCCTTGTCGGCTTTCGCTTTGTCCAGCACCCCTCTTCCGCCAGAAGATACGGAAGTAAAAATGTTGAAGATTTTATCATTATGCCCTCTTTTTCAAGCAACCCGGCAAACGCGCTCAAAAGTCCGTCATCATGTGTGCTTTTCATACGCGCCACAAGTGAAATAGCTTTGATATCGGGCCTGACATCGGAAAACATCCTTGTTTTTTTTACTGCGCCAAGCATCACTGCTTCTTTGATTCCGTTTTTTTTAAAAAAGCCTATCAACCGCTTAACCTGCCCGAGATGCATCCACTCTATTGCCTCAACATGCTCTTTTAGCGTCTGTTCCGCTTCATTTATAAAAGCCGCGGCATATACTAAAAAGTCACCTGATTTGGCTTTCTTCGAAAAAATTATGGGGAACTGGCCGCTCCCCGCAATGAGTCCAATCTTCTTTTCCATCAGATTATCGTGTAACTCCACGCTGGGAAGATTTTATAAAATCAATGAAATTTACAACCTCAGGAACCTGCTCGACCTCAGCCCTGACTCTTTCAATCGCCTCATTCATTGTAAGTCCTATCCTGAATATTATTCTGTATGTTTTTTTCAGCAGAGATAATGTTGTAGGCGAAAACCCATGGCGTTTGAGGCCGACGGAGTTCAAGCCATGCAACTCCGCCCTGTCTCCCGCGGCAATTACATAAGGAGGTACATCTTTAACAACTGCCGATTTACCGCCAACAAAAGCATATTCTCCAATTTTGACAAATTGATGCACGGCTACAAGACCCCCTATTGTTGCATGATCTCCTATGGTTATGTGTCCGGCCAGAGTCGCGTTGTTTGCCATCACAACCTTACGGCCTACCCTACAGTCGTGTGCTATATGGGTATAAGCCATCAAAAAGTTTTCTTCCCCGACCTCGGTTATACCCCCCCCAAATCCAGTTCCCCTGTGAATAGTAACGAATTCCCTGATTATTGTTCCCCGACCGATCTTCACATATGTTTTTTCGCCTTCAAATTTCAGCGACTGGGGAATAGCCCCTATAGCCGCATATTGGAATATGCGGCAATTCTGACCAATCGTAACAAACGGCTCTATTACAACATGTGGACCTATAACGGTACCTGAACCTAAAATAACATTATCACCTACAATAGAATACGGGCCAATATTGACATTTGAATCGATCTCAGCCTTAGGATTAACAATAGCAGTTTCATGAATCATGGTTTTCCTCCAAAAGTGGCCATAAGTTCAGCTTCAGCTGCAAGTATACCATCAACTGTCGCAATACCTGCCATTTTGACAGCTTTTAATCTAATGTTTATTATTTTCACTTCAAAAATCAGTTGATCGCCCGGAATTACCGGTTTTCTGAATTTAACTTTATCCATGCCCATGAAATAAACCAATTCCCCCGGTCTCTCTTCCTGGTTTGAAGCTAAATAAAGAATTCCACCGGCCTGTGCCATAGCTTCAACTATGAGAACACCTGGCATAATCGGAGTTCCGGGAAAATGTCCCATAAAAAAAGGCTCATTAATTGTAACGTTTTTCAAAGCAATGATTTTTTCGCCCTTAACAAATTCAATTATTCTGTCAACCAGAATGAAAGGATATCTGTGAGGCAATAATTTCATTATTTCCATTACATCAAATATTTTTCCCATTTTTTCTCCATCATTTATTATCGCCAATTAATGGTGCCCAATTTTTATTCCATGGGAAATGCTCGAGCCTAAATATCTTTTTTTTCTTCTATCCTGTTTAACCTCTTTTCAATCTCGGAAAGCTTCTTTTTAATATCCGGGAGCTTGGGAATAATATTTTGGACCCTGAGCCACAGCTTGTGAGGCATTGCAGGCGCACCTGACAGGATTTCACCGTCCTGAACTGATTTGGCAACACCTGCTTTCCCTGCAATAGTAACATTATCTCCTATGGTTATATGGTCAGCAATTGCTGCCTGCCCGGCAATAATTGAATGCCTTCCTATCGAGGAACTTCCACCGATGCCAGCCTGCGCTATTAGCAGAGTGTCTTCTCCGACCTTAACATTATGTGCAATGTGGACCAGATTGTCAGTTTTTACTCCACGACATATCCATGTTTTGCCAAAGGTCGCCCTGTCAATAGTATTGCAGGCGCCTATTTCAACATCATCATCTATCTGGACAATCCCTGTGTGGGGAATTTTGTAGTATTTTTCCCCGTCAGAAGAAAAGCCAAAACCATCGCTCCCAATAACAGAGCCTGCATGAATTATTACCCTGTTTCCTATTACGCACCTCTCGAGAACAGATACATTTGAGTAGATATTAACATCATCACCGATGACAACTCTGTCTCCGATGTAGGAGCAAGGATAAATCGAGACCCGGTTGCCGAGAACAACGTTATCGCC
>JAHJJB010000240.1 GCA_018823005.1 Pseudomonadota bacterium
CGTCTTCGTGAGAGAAATTCTTTGGGGCTGCACGGATTTCATGGATGCGGATATGCCGCCGTTGACGAAGGGCAGGTCATTATTTCTGCGATTCGCATACGCACCCATACCCAAACGGAACGTATTTATGACATTTACTATAATTATGACCCATTCCTATCAGGTTGCTTGTCCATGATAAATTATTGTGAAGACCCCCGCGTCGGCAATGGATTAAGATGAAAGGTGTGCAAAATCCGCCTTGATTATTTCGAAAAGCTCTTCACCTATTGCCAGTCCGGTATCTATGAACTGGGGCCCGTATTTCTTCCCGGTTACGGTACGGAATGTCTGTCTGATTTTAGAGAGGCTCTCCATGCCTTTCGGATAATGGGCGATAAATTCAGAAAAGGGAGGATTAAGATAAGATACCATTTCCCAGAGAGTGCTCGTTAAATTATCCGGTCCCCAGCGAAACTTGTCCGCATCGTAAAGGCAGTCGGAAACAAGTTTTCCTTCAGGGGTCTTTGATTCCATGGTAGTTTTGAATGCTTCGTGATTTCTTATTGCAATGCAGATATCATCGAGTTCTTCAGGGGAAAAAGGGTAATCCTTCAGGACTTCGCGCGCAAAAGCAGCCCCTTCGATCGAATGATTTTTTTTCTTTCGTTTTATATCATGCAGCAGACCTGCACACTGGAGAATCAGAATTCTTCTCCTGCAAAAATCACCCTCATATCCGGCAAGCCCGCTTTCAATAAACATCAGAGCTCCAGCATCCACGGTTACTTTTGTGGCGTGATCGAGGCCGTGACCAAAATCATCTTCAAGTTGTGTTGCTACAAACTTGTGAACCTTTGCTACCAGGGGGTCTGTCTCAAAAATCTGAACAGAATATTTAATGGCCGAATCATGGTCTCTGTAAAAATCGGGGGGAGGAAAGCTGGAGGCTATCCGCTGGGCTACCTTTTGTATGCGAGCGTAGATAGTCTCCATGTATTCGATTTTATTCACCCTACAGAGTCCGGTCTGACAGAATTAAGCCTGACTCTTTTTTATTCATGGGATAAAGTTTTAAAATATTACAGCAATGAAAAGGGTTTGCCGCAGACCTTCCATTTACGGTCTTCCTTAATTACGGTAATTGTGTCGTCAACCTTGTGTACCTTTCCGATTTGAAAGAGCTTTGCAACAACAGCATAAACGGGATTGACTGACACTATCCTGTCGGCAGTCAGCCGCATAGTAACTTCTTTATCTGTTTTGCTTATGGTGCTTGTTTCAATGTTGAATAGTTTGCTTTTAAGAAAATCAGGAGCTAAACCCCTTTCAGCTGCTTCATTTTGTGCTGTTTGAAGGTATTTATCAACGATGTCTGTGTCTTCGGATGAGATCAGAGTTTTACAAAGATAACCTGCCATTGATTTGTCCAGTTTGTAATATGCCTCGGCAAATTCGGCAGCCACTTTGTTGGGGGTTTCTTTTAAATCTCCAACCACGAAAATTACCTGCAGGAAGATTCCAAATATAATAACCATGATAATATTTACTATCTTGTCACGCTCCATCTATAATTCCTCCTTTTGATACTTACATCATGTCAATATAATATTGTATTTGATAAATATCTTTTGCTTTTTTCTCTGAGAAAATTATTCAGCCAGATAACATGGAATTGACTTTTATTCAAGGAAATTTGATGCGTTGTTTTGAACCGAAACAGCGAGTGCATTCCACTCTACTTGAGGCGGGGTGAGGGGGCGAAGATTCTCCGCTGCCGGCTGCGGAGAATCTTCAATTATTAATTGCCGATTTATTCCCGGTGTTTATTATTTTCTGGCTTCTGCGTAACCGATTTTTACCAATGCCTCCCTCATCTCATCTAAAATTACAGGGTCGTCAATTGTTGCCGGTATCTTGAATTCCTTGTTGTCGGCGATTTTCTGTATTGTTCCTCTCAGTATTTTCCCGGATCGTGTTTTGGGAAGGCGCTTTACAACCGTTGCCGTTTTAAAAGATGCGACTGCCCCGATCCTGTCTCTTACCATTTTGACGATTTCTTTTACTATTTCATCCTGGCTGCGCGTAACTCCGGCTTTGAGCACTATAAAGCCTATGGGAACCTGACCTTTAAGCTGGTCATCTACTCCCAGAACCGCACATTCAGCTACATCCGGATGGTCGGAAAGGATCTCTTCCATACCGCCTGTTGAGAGGCGGTGTCCCGCGACATTTATTACATCGTCTGTCCGTGTCATTACATAAACGTATCCGTCTTCATCTATAAAACCGGCGTCCGCTGTCTTGTAGTAACCGGGGAATTCCTTCAGATATGAACTTATAAATCCTTCATCATTGTTCCAAAGTGTCGGTAAAGTCCCCGGAGGGAGAGGCAGTTTGACGACGAGGGCTCCGATTTCTCCGGGCTTGACTATATTATTGTTAGGATCAACGACCTTAACATCCATTCCGGGAGCCGGTTTTGTGGGAGATCCCTGTTTAACAGGGAAATGATGCAGGCCGATACAGTTTGCGGCTATCGCCCAGCCTGTTTCAGTCTGCCACCAGTGATCAATCACAGGGACGCCTATGCTCTTTTCTGCCCAGCGAAGGGTATCCGGGTCAAGCCTTTCACCTGCCAGAAATAAATACTTGAAGTTGGACAGGTCGTAATTTTTCATATGTTCGGCATTCGGATCTTCCCTTTTTATCGCTCTGAAAGCCGTTGGAGCGGTGAACATGGTTTTTACCTTGTGCTGGGATATAACCCGCCAGAAGACACCGGCATCGGGTGTGCCTACGGGCTTTCCTTCAAACAGGATTGTAGTGCAGCCTTTTAAAAGCGGGCCATAAATTATATAGGAATGTCCGACAACCCATCCGACATCCGATGCCGCCCAATAAACATCTCCGGCATCAACATTATAGACCGCTTTCATGGTCCATTTCAGTGCTACCATGTGACCGCCATTATCCCTGACTACCCCTTTCGGAACACCTGTAGTGCCCGAAGTATAAAGTATGTACAGGGGATCTGTAGATGCGACGGGTACACAGTCGTGCGGTTTGGCGTTTGCCATTACTTCATTCCAGTCGAGATCCCGGCCCGGAATCAGGTTCGCAGTTTCCATGGGGCGCTGGTAAATTACGCAATGATCCGGTTTTGATTTAGCCATTTCAATGGCGCCGTCTAAGAGCGGCTTATAGGGTATCACTCTTTTTACTTCTATGCCGCATGAGGCTGAAACAATCACTTTAGGTTTTGCATCGTTTATTCGTGTTGCAAGCTCATTTGATGCAAATCCCCCGAAAACAACCGAATGGACGGCTCCAAGGCGCGCGCAGGCAAGCATTGCTATAGCTGCTTCCGGAATCATGGGCATATAAATGAGGACGCGATCCCCTTTCGCAACTCCGAGGGAAGCAAGCACTCCGGCAAACTTAGCAACAATGTCTCTTAGCTCAAGGTATGTGAACTTCTTTATCGTATCGGTGACAGGGCTGTCATAAATGAGCGCATCCTGACTGCCTCTACCGTTTTCTATGTGAAAATCGAGCGCATTGTAACAGGTATTGACCATTCCGCCGGGAAACCACCTGTAAAAATATGGCTTGCGCGAATCATCAAGGACTTTATCCCATTTTTTATACCAGTGACAATCTTCC
>JAHJJB010000241.1 GCA_018823005.1 Pseudomonadota bacterium
GATATTGCGTATTACATCCTTATTATATATTGCATAAAAAAGAGAAGCCCGGGCTTCCGGGCCGGCTATTGATTGTTCAACTTAAAAAGGGACTTATGAAAATTATTCAGTATACAGACATCATGCCTGTTCTTTTTGACAGCGGCTTGGCCAAAGGAATAGCGGGACGGGTTGTTATCGGCAAAAATGACGGGGCTAATAATTTTTGCATGCGGATTTTTGAAGTTTCTCCCGCAGGAAATTCACCGAGACATTCGCATGACTGGGAACATGAAATCTTCATTCATTCAGGAGCCGGTGAAGTTTATAATAACGGCAATTGGACCCCTGTTTCAGCCGGAAGCGTTGTGTTTATACCCGGCGGGGAAGAGCACCAGATAAGAAATGCGGGAAAGGAATTCCTGGTTTTTGCATGTCTTGTTCCGTCGAAAGCGCCTGAATTATAATGAACCGCCCCGACTCGGGGGAATCTGAAGGGCGCCGGCAAACGATCACCCCTATGACACATTCATGTCAGAATTTCCAGGGCTTCCCGCATCAGCCGTCCGATCGGCAGGTTGCGGGGGCAGGATTTTTCAGCCTCCCCGAAGTCCAGCCGTGCCAGTTCTGCCCGGGTCCGGGCCGGCAATTCGTTGAAGGTCAGACGCGCCAACCCGAGGTCCTGATAGGAACGGGCATACATTAGAGATCGCATGACATCGCCGATCGGCATCTCTATCGGGAGTGCTTCAGAACAAAGGCGGTCGCAGCCTGCGCAATAATCGCTGCGGGTTTCGCAGTCGTACCGGGCCAGCAGGGTATTATCTGCGCGTGAAAGGCGGGTTTGATCCACGGCTGCCGTCCCGTTGACGGCCAGGATTGTGAGGTTAGGCATCTGGGAACAGATGCTGGCGATTCTCTTGTCGTTCCAGACGGCCATGAGCTTTGCCTGGTAATCGCTGAATCCTTTCTTCAGAAATCGCCCCGCCATTTCAATCTCTGCGTCGCTGTCGCTCCTGATCTGTCCGCCTCCCTGAGTCTTCATGGCTGTCAGGCCGATACCGGCCCGATGGCAGGCCTCGACAGCGGCCTTCATTCGGGGTTCGTGCATCAGGCGGTAGTTGTAGGTGAACATGATGCCGTCTATCCACGGCAGTCCGGCCGCTCCTTCAAGGCATTCTTCCATATTGGAATGCGTGCTGAAACCGAACAGTCTTATTTTACCGCTCTTCTTCATGGCCTGTGCCCAGGATTCCATGTCGGAGCCCAACTCGCTGATACTTCGTATTCCGTGAACGAAAAGCATATCCAGATAATCTGTATGCAGTCGTTTGAGGCTCTCATCGAGCCGTTTTGTGAAGTCGGCCCCTCTTCGCGGTGAGAGCTTGGTTACCAGAAAAACCTCTTTGCGGGTTTCGGGTTTACGGGCAAACCAGAGACCGATCCCCTCTTCACTGCGGCCCCCGCCGTAACCTTCGGCCGTATCCCAGTAGTTGATTCCCCACTCGAGGGCTTTGGCTAGCATCAGGCGGTTGTTGAGAATGTCGAACATCCCCCCCAGCGAAAGGGTTGAAACCATTATGCCCGATCGGCCGAACGGTCTGCGGGGCATCGATGCCGAGGGAATGTTTATTTGAGCCAGAGCTCGACGGGGCTGAAAGAAATTGGTGACGCCCAGCGCCGCCCCCAAACCGATGGCGGCGGATTTTTTGAGAAAATTTCGACGGCCGGATTTTTCATTACTATTCTCTTGAGATGACATTTTTCAAACCTCCTTGGACCCGGCTACCGGGTCCCGGGTGATACTTCCAGCCAGCGGCCAAGGCCAAGATCAAAAACCGGCCGGAAATGATAACGGTTCATGATGACATCCTCGGGGGCCTGAAGGCTGACATTCCCCTGCTCGATCAAAAAGCGAAGTTCGGCATTTATTTTCAGACCCTGTTTCAGTGCGGTTTCAAGTTCGAGTTGGGTTTTCCCGTAATAATCCTGGGCCTTGCTGCCATGAAACGCCCGGCGGGCGTCAAACCAGTCCTTCGCACTTTCATGAGGCATTATCACAAAGACCCAGTATTGGGTTCGTTCAGGCAGAACAACCTCTAAATAAAGGGAATATTCGGCCGTTTTTCTGTTTTCGCCGGCTTTTTCAAGGCGCGCTAATTCCAGATCCTCGATCAGCCAGGTAGTGGCGCCCCCCAGGAGAGCAGTAAAATCCCGGACCGTGCCGAAAATATAAACCGGCATTTTTTCGCGGGCGATAAAATATCCTTCCAGAAACCAGGCGGGCGGTTCGAAGACCTGCAGCCCGTTTTCCGCGCGGTAAGTTCGGTCGGGTCCCGCGGCATCGGCGGGAAAGCCCGTTGTCAAAACGGCCAGCATAAGCATGAATGCTGCCAGATACCATTTTTTTGGCCTCATGATATTCCTCTTTCTGTCGGAAATTGCGGGTGCGGATCTATTGAGAAACCGGTCAGGTAATACCCGGCGCCGGACAGAAAAACGCCGCACCATAGAATCCACTTTGGGCCTGGCCAGGGGTTTCAACAAAGCCGCCTTCTTCACGTATAAGCTGTACTTTACTGTAAAACAGTTCTGCAGGCAAGCCCCAAATAGGGTATGAAATAACCGAATGGTGCCGTTGAAGAAATCCTTGCCAATCGTCTTTTTGTTGTTTAAAAATCAGAATAGAAAAACAGGAGGTGATAATTTCATGAAATCTTACCGGAAAGAACTATGGTTTAATGTAAATGCGCGGAGAGGATTTATTAACATTACCGGGCAGGTGGAGCAGTGCCTGAAGGAAAGCGGGGTGTCCGAAGGGTTGATTCTTGTTAATGCAATGCACATCACGGCATCGGTTTTCATCAATGACGATGAATCCGGTCTGCATCATGATTATGAGGAGTGGCTTGAAAAGCTTGCCCCGCATGAGCCGGTTTCAAAATATCAGCACAACCGTACAGGTGAGGATAACGGTGACGCTCATTTGAAAAGACAGTTGATGGGTCGGGAAGTGGTTGTGGCTGTCACCAACGGCAAGTTGGATTTCGGTCCCTGGGAGCAAATCTTTTACGGTGAGTTTGACGGAAGGAGAAAGAAGAGAGTCTTAGTTAAGATCATAGGGGATTAAATTGGATTCCGGCATAAGCATATTTTATATATATAAGTAAGTTCGCAATGCCCTACCTTGCTTAACCTTAAGCAACTTCAGAAGTATGGGTCCTCAAATACCCCCAAGAAATATAGAGCGTGCCCCAGGCGCCTTTGTCTAAGGCAAGAGCTTGAAAGAATGGAATTATTTTTATTCGATGAGAACCAATTTCAAAAGCATTCAAATTTTCTGATTTTTGCTTGACATATAATTATTCAAATACTATATAGAATATGCATTATATAAGTAATACATATAACATATAGGATCATAATCTATGCAAAATTCTGAGCATATTCTATTCCAGAGAAACTGGCATCTTGAAGAGGAAACGATTTTCATGCTGGGACAGAGCGAATCCATTGTTCAGGCTATATCTTCTGCCCCGATCAAACCGGAATACAGGAAACAGCTCCTTTCAGTCTCTTTACGGAAAGGAGCCAGGGCGACAACTGCTATTGAAGGAAATACACTGTCCGAAGAAGAAGTATCCCGCATTGATGAAGGAGAGAACCTTCCCCCTAGTAAGGAGTATCTTCAAATAGAGGTTAAGAATATAATTGACGCCCTTAATCAGATCCGTACAGAGGTAATTTCTGAAGAAAAAGCCTTTATTTTGTCCCCTAAACTGATTGAGCGGTTCAACTATTTCGTAGGCAAGAATCTTGGAGATCAATTTCATGGAATGCCCGGCAAATTCAGGGCGTCCGGACATAACGTTGTTGTGGGAACTTACAGACCGCCCCAGGGGGAACAAGTAACGTCCTTGATGACCCGATTCTGTGAATGGATGAGGGATTTATTCCGCTATGAAGAGGGAAAACAATCGTTTTCAGATCAGGTTCTTCAGGCGATTGTTGCCCATATTTACATCGCCATGATTCACCCCTTCGGAGACGGTAACGGACGGACAGCCCGACTGATCGAATTCTATATTCTACTGCGGGCTGGTTTGCCGGATATGGCTTCGCACATCCTGTCGAATCATTATAACGATACCCGGCAGGAATATTACCGCCAGCTCGATCTATGTGTCCGGACAAGAGACCTCTCCGGTTTCATCAAGTATGCTGTTCTTGGATTCCGGGACGGGCTAAAGGGTGTTCTGGATATTGTTCAGATGAATCTTCTGGAAATGTCATGGCATAAATTCATCTATGATGTTCTCGACAGCAAGAAGGCTACAGGCAAAACCCGCGCCATTGTAAAACGGCGGAGAACACTTGCTCTTCATTTCCCTTCGGACAAATGGAATACCCCCGATGATCTTGTAGTGAGTTCCGGTATTCTTGCGAAAGAATACGCCAGGCTCTCTCCGACAACAATCATGAGGGACTTTGCGGAACTTGAAAAGCTCGGTTTGATTGTCAAAGAAAAAAACAAATTCAAGGGGAACATAGAAATCATGCGCGGCTATATGCCGATGCGGAAAACGAAAATGAAGATTTAAAGAAGATTGAAAAATCGGCGTTTAACTTTTAATACTTTTAATTAATTGGATAATGGAATTTGCTATTTTCTAATTGACAGATAAAACACAGGATCTCCCACTGATCTTATCTGATCCATGATGCTCGTGATTCAACAGTTGACGTTAGCAGTCTCGTTATAAAAAGGAATTATAATGATGGAAATGTGTCCGGGTTGCGGCAAAATCAGCAATATGGTCTCTTCCACCTCAACGAAAACCAAGACAGACTCCTATTCATTTCACTGCGAACGATGCCGTCAGTTCTTCCGCAGCGAAGACAGAGAAGAGGCTGCAAGTTACCGAAAATCCGCCATACCGGTAGGCGGATCTGCGACTCCATGCTGAAATCGGTAATTAAAGTGGTAATAGCGATTCGTTGTGGAAGTCTTACTGCAGGCAGGTTTAAATAATGTGAGCGTTCTTTGATCAACAGGATATTGATGAAAGTTTAAAAGATTAAAACGTCCCCCCAAGTACCTCACACCTCTGTAAAAAGCCAGCCGCCTGGCTTGAGGACGATATAAGTCAGGGAGTGGCCCCGCATCATCTTTTGGGGACAATTTCGATCCAGTAATCGTCAGGATCATTGATAAAGTAGATCCCCATGGCTTTGTTTTCATAACAGATACAACCCATTTTTTCATGCATGGCATGGGCACCCGTAAAATCATCAACCATAAGGGCCAAATGAGATTCGTTATCACCGAGATTGTAAGGTTCCTGCCGGTCCCTGAGCCAGGTTAATTCGAGCTGGTGCGGCATCTGACCATCGCTTAAGAAAACAAGGATAAAACTCCCATCCGGTGCCACACGCCTTCTGGCTTCAGTCAGTTGCAGCGCATTTTTGTAGAAATCGAGGCTTTTTTCCAAATTCAATACGTTAAAGTTGTTGTGTGCAAAAGTGAATTTCATAAACGGATTTCCTTCCCGGTATTCCCAGCAGCTATTGGGGCTTTTTGCTTATGCCTTCAAGCTTTTTTTATATTGGTAATAAATGATAAGAGTTTGCTTTTCACGTCTAAGTATATCGCATTAATAGGCCTGTATGTCAATTTTAAGCAAGTCGAACTATTTCCAGACTTCTCCGAATAAGCTCCGGAATTTCGGTTTTGGGGTTTATAATTCGCCGTTGTGGCTTCAATGCTTGAAGCGATATATCTTTAAAATTGACTGCTTTATAATCAAACTACAGCAAAAGCCTTCTTATTATCTTCCCCGGTAAGGTTTCGACCGCCTTCAGCGATCCTTCGGGGCAGACTTCGATGCAGCAATAGCACCTGATGCATTTATCGTAATCAAAAGATACCTTTTCCCTATCGTGTGAAATCGCCTCCGCGGGGCAGTATTTCCAGCATTCACCGCATAATTTGCATAAATTATTATCCGCTGCGGGTCTTTGAACAAGATGCTTCCGAAGAATCCTGTGTATCGGCCTGGGTCCGAATGTAAGAGGGTCCTGGATAGGAAAAACAAAATTATTTATGCCCTCATAATCGCCGGTGACATCAACATTATAATCGGTTAACAGAAGCTCTTTTGCCGCCTTGTTTGTCGGAAGCCTGTCCGGATCAGCCCCGAGCATCCTGCATATTGCCACATCAACGGCATACGCGCTGCTCCCTCCGGCAACCACGCAAAGCCTGCGCGGCGTACCGCCCTTACCCGGACCCTGCCCCTCCATTCCGAGAATGCCGTCCACAATTGTGACCTGCGGGCTGACAGCCCTGTAAATACGGACAAGGAGCCTCGCGAACATTTCCCTGTCAATTCCGCTTCTTAAATGCCATTCGGGCTTTTTAAAACCGACTATGCACCCGAACAGGTTTTTTACTCCGAGGGTAAGAAACATCTGGGCATGGGTTTTGAGCTTTGCAATATTTATGACTGCATCCGCCTCAAGAGCCTCTTTTGCAATCTCGATAAATCCGAACGGCTCCCCGATATCTATTTTTACGGATGTCTTGAATTCCTTAAATTCGACATCGAGCCCGTCAAAGGCTTTCCTGTATCCGCCGTCTTTCAGTATTTTCGCGAACAGGCCTATGGCAGGGCTGTCCGAAATTTTAACGGTTCCGCCTTTATCAAGAACATATTCAGCCGCCGCTTTAACCACCAGGGGATGAGTGATAACCGCCGCTTCAGGTTTTGCCGGCAAAAGCAGGTTCGGCTTGATAAGTACCCTCGTTCCTTTTCCGATTGAAGCACCGCAGGCGGAATCGATCATCTCAAATATAAGAGGCTTTAGAATTGTGTAATCATATTCCGCCTTTTTGAAATAAACCTTATCCATATTAGTCTCCGGGAATTCCTTTCTTGCGAAAATATGCATTATTGAATATATAAAACAGATTATAGACCAGAGAAAGGATAAAAACGCAAGGAGGATGGGGTAGATAATTTTTTATAGAGGAACCTGTTAAATGATATGAAGCAAGCAGAAAACACCAAAACTCCCAGACTGGGATACCTGTATGTAGTAATAGCAGCTTTACTCTGGGCCGTATCCGGCTCATCCGCAAAATTTTTATTCCATTCGGGAGTATCGCCTTTTCAGCTTGTCCAGCTCCGCCTGACAATCTCGACCGTACTTCTTTTTCTGGTGCTTTTGATCTGGCGCCGGAACCTCATGAGGATAGAGAAGGGCGATTATTTTTACTTCTTGTTCTTAGGTGCCGTTGTCATGGCCGCGGTACAGTTCACATACCTTTTTACTATCAGCAAAATAAATGTTGCAGCAGCCATTCTTCTCCAGTACCTTGCGCCGGCCTTTATCGCTATATATTCGTTCATCTTCGTAAAGGAAAAGCTGAGTCTAATAACCATCTTATCAATTGCAGGTGCCATAACAGGCTGTTATCTCGTAGTCGGAGCCTACAATCTCAATCTTTTTTCATTGAACAAAATAGGAATAATCGCGGGCATCTTTTCCGCTATCGCCTTTGCGTGGTATTCCATCCAGGGCGAATACGGGATGCGGAGATACGATCCGCTAACAGTGCTTTTTTTCGCTCTGTTCTTTGCGGCAATCACATGGAACATACTCCATCCGCCTCTGGAGGCCTTTTTCCATACACGCTCATCATTTGAATGGGGTTTGATTATTTATATCGGTATTTTTGGGACAGTAGTTCCTTTCGGTTTCTATTTTCAGGGAATAAATCTTATCCGCTCAACGCGCGCCAGCATAACCGGAACCCTTGAACCGATAACCGCATCCGCCATTTCATACTTTTTTTTGAATGAAATTCTTGAACCCCTGCAGATTGCAGGCGGCATTATGGTTATAGCATCAATCATCCTGCTTCAGTTCAGGGTGGAATCTGATGATAAGAGGCCGGACCTTATCAGGGCAAAAAACCTTGAAAAATCAGATAAATGACTCATCACTTTTAAAACGGATCAAACGGCACGTAACCGGACGTGAAAAAGAGTTTTTTGCCGCAACATCTCCCGGACTCGAATCTCTTTGCCTTGACGAGTTCAAAAAAGACGAATTCAAAACTTTTACCGAAACAGGCAAAGATTTCATCGAAACAAAAGGGGGCGTGCAATTTACGGGGCGGATAACCGACTGCTTCTCCGCGAACCTGAATCTTCGCACTGCAAACAGAATCCTGATGAGGATCGGAGAATTCAAGGCCACAAACTTCATGCAGCTTGAAAAGAAGCTTTCTGATTTTCCCTGGGAGCTATATCTTCCGGCAGATTCCAGGCCAGGAATAAACACGTCAACAAAACAATCGCGACTCTACCATAAAGATGCAATTGCAGAAATATTTGCCGTAAACATCGAAAAAAGATTAGCATTAAATGGCTTTGCACAAGCCGCGCAGGATTCTTCAATATCTCAACAGATCTTCGTCCGAGCAGAAAATGACAGGTTTATCGTTTCTATCGACAGCAGCGGGGAGCTGCTTTACAGGCGCGGCATAAAAACCCACAGGGCAACTGCTCCGTTAAGGGAAACAACGGCGGCAGCCATTCTTGCGATCTCCGGATATGACGGAAGCGAACCGTTGCTCGATCCAATGTGCGGGTCCGGCACTTTTTCCCTCGAAGCCGCCATGATTTCACAAAACATTCCGGCGGGCTGGTTCAGGAATTTTGCTTTCATGAACTGGCCGTGCTTTGGGCCCCAAAGATGGGCATATATAAAACGTAAAGCGGAATCCGGTGTAAAACTGATCTCCTCACCCCGCATTTTTGCATCCGATATCGATTCCGGAGCCTGCGATTCGCTTACATCATGCATAAACAAATATGATATGTTGAAAACAGTTCAGGTGGAGGAAAAAGATTTTTTTGATCTCTCATCCAACACTTTGACAAAAGATAAAGGCCTTGTGGTTATCAATCCGCCATACGGGCGCAGGATGGGAAGCAGATATGAAAGCGTTAAACTTTTTTACGCCGTATGCGAAAAGCTCAAAAAGGATTTTTCAGGCTGGAAAGTCGCTTTGATTGCACCGGACATTTCACTTCTAAACTCGATTCCTTTTATCCTGAAAGCCCAAACTCTGCACCACGGAGGCCTGAAAATATCCCTGCTCTATGGAAAAATATAATACGGATCATCGATAATTCAGGATTCGAGGGAGAAATCGTAAATCGTGGATAGTGAATCGTGAATCGAACAACGAAGATATTTTTAGACAGGATTAACAGGATGGACATGATGTTGTCTGCCCGCCGGAAGCGGGACAGGCAATAAGCCATCGCCTGCTGTTGATCCGTCAAATCCTGTAAATCCTGTCTGAATGGAGGTGTCAAATGCAGATAGATTTTCATCTCTGTGTGACATATATCGTTTCACGTATTGCCGGTTTCGGGCACAGGGAAGCAGAAACAGTGGCACGCTGCGCTCAGTATGTGGATGACGCGACAAATTCCGGAACCTTAATATTTGATAACGGCGCAATGTATACCCGCACAAGCTCAGCACACAAGACTCTTGACTACAGGAACTTCAACGAGCTTGCAAACCGCCATGTATGGCTCCCTTTTCATTTCCTGCCGGGGAATAAAGGTAAAAAAGCCGGCGAAAGTCCGGAAGGGTCTTTTATTGAAAAACTGATCTGCCGCCCGGGAAGCTTCATTGCAAAAGATATGATTCACGCCTGCATAACAAACCGCAATACTCAATACGGCCTTCACAGGCTCGGAATAACCATGCATGTTTATGCGGATACATGGGCACACGAGGGGTTCGCCGGCGTAAATCACAGGGTCAATGCCATAACCAGGATTGATGACAGAAAGACCTCTGACGCTGCCTTTGCATTAAAGCTGAAGTGCTTTTTCGGAGATATTTTCGATGCGGCTGCCTGCAGGTTTGTGTGTGATATTCTTCCGCTCGGCCATGGCGCTGCACTTTCTCTCCCGGACAAGCCGTATTTAAAGTGGAACTATATAGACGGCATAGGAAACATGGTCCTCCGTGATAATCCATCTTCGTTTACTGAGGCAGCCCATGAGATGTGCAAGGTCCTCCAGCGCTTCAGGGCAGGTAACCCTGATGCGGATGTTTCCGGTCTTTCAGATGCCGATAGAGATAGAATCATGCGTATGATGACCGTAATAACCGATGAAAATGGCGATGAGAGGTGCAAAAAATGGATCGAAGCCTTAAAGGAAGGCTATTTCGGATTTCCGCCTGTAACCCTTAATTACATTCCCAAGGGAAAAGGATCATGGAAACATGAAGCTATCGGGACGGATAAAACAACAGATGCTGAAGATGAGAAGTATCCGTATTCACCTTCTTTTTTGGGAAGCGACTGGAAGTTCTTCCATGACGCGCTGATAGCTCACCGTTTTTCGATAATAAATGAGATACTGCCCAGGTACGGTATCTGCGCAGCCTGAGTTTCCATCCGGAAATGGCCCTTTTGAGCGATCTCTTTCAATACTCGGTTTCTGGTCTCTGGTTTGTAGTTTCTGGTTTTTCTCTTTTAACCAGGAACCAGGGACTCTAAACCAGAAACTTGAGTCTTTATTTGCCTCCCGCCTCAATACATTTCCGGTTTTAAACACTTGAACCCCCGAATCCTTGACCCCTTTAACCCTTTTACCTACTTCCTGACATACTCCGTCTTCAGCCTTTTTTCGATATCAACCGGCGCGGGAATAAGCTTCTGCTCAAGCATTATGTTCTCGGTCTGTTTCCAGGCGGCAATATCTATGGCGCCGAAAACCGTCTTTTCCGACGGCTTCATGAGCTGCCTCGTTATATCAAGCTGCCTGAGGATAACATCCGAAGAGGTATCCCTGTCGAATTTTTGAATAGTCTCAACCGTCTTATCCGAATTAACAGGATTCAAAGCTTCATTCCATGCTTTCATCAGGGCCGAAACAAATTTTTTAACGGTTTCAGGATGTTCTTTGA
>JAHJJB010000242.1 GCA_018823005.1 Pseudomonadota bacterium
ACGATTTGCGGGAAAAATCCCTCCAGAGCAGCGCGATTCTGCCCAAAAGCCTCGCTCACGGCATTCTCTTTTTCCCCGGCGAAGCAGGCTCTGCCAAACAGCTCCGTCTACAGATAATGGAAAAAGATACCGGAAAAGTACATGTTATAAAACTCGACTTTTAAACGGTGTCTGGAAACGCCATTTTTACTTTGCCGGTTGACATTATTAATTAGGCTCTTAATTTACCTTAAACATTAATGGTTTTTGGCATCCTTGCGGAACATCCGGAGACCAGAGTCGAAATTATTAATAACGGAGATTAAATAATGATGAATATTGAAACAAAAGAGCAGGTTATGGAAAAAATCCTTTCTATGAAAAAACCTGCCTGTCCGCATTGCGGAGCTGAAATGAATATCTGGGAAGTGCCATCGATTAATTGCGGAGACGGCCTCGGATGGGGAGTTCCTTATCTTTTTTTATGCTTTAATGATGAGTGTCCATTGTACGTAAAGGGATGGGATAACATAAAAGACAACTATTCTCACAGTGCTTCCTACCGATGCATGAATTATCCCGGAACTGAACAATTCGAGCTGATTACTGTTTTCAGCCCGGTCGGCGCAACAGGGCAGATTATTGACGATCAGGTAATGGCGAAGCAGGAAGCTTTGAAAGAAGCCATAAAAAAAGGATTCTCCATCCTGGCGGAATGTTATGTATCGAAAGATTCCCCGTCGGTTCTGAGGATTATTCTTGACCCGACGGAACCTGCCCGTGTCAGGCTTAAGGCTGCGGAAATGATCGGCGATATAGGAGAAACAGATGCAATCGAACCTCTCCGGAATTTGAAATTTGAAAGCAGGGTTATTCAGGAGAAGGTCGAAGAATCGGTTTCAAAAATTCACGAAAAATTCTTTACAAGGGAATGTCCGTTCTGCGCAGAGATAATAAAAAAGAGGGCAAATATCTGCAAACACTGCGGGAAAGAAACAGCCGGAGAATAGACCCGTGAAATCAGTCTAAATGATTTCGATTAAGGATATTCCGGTCATGGAAGCAGGCTTTTCGATCCCCATGATATCAAGGATTGTAGGAGCAATATCCCCCAGGTTGCCGCTTCTTAATGAGGCATTCTTCCTCGAATCATCAACCAGAATAAAGGGGACGGTATTTAGGGTGTGGGCGGTATGGACCTGCCCGTTCTCCTCAAGCATCGTTTCGGCATTCCCGTGATCCGCCGTAATAAGAATAACCCCCCCTGCTTTTTTACCTCGCTGACAATTTCGCCGACACAGGAATCAATGGTTTCGCAGGCGTTAATTGCAGCTTCTATAATCCCTGTATGTCCGACCATATCCATGTTTGCAAAATTGAGTACAACAAGATCATAGTGGCTGGATTTCAAGCGCGATAACAGCTCTTTGGTTACAAGTCTGGCACTCATCTCCGGCCTCTTGTCATATGTCGAGACATCGCGGGGAGATGGTATAAGAGACCTTTCTTCAAGAGGAAATGGTTTTTCCTCACCGCCGTTGAAAAAGTATGTCACATGAGCATATTTTTCAGTTTCAGCAATCCTTAGCTGTTTCAGTCCTTTTTTACTTATTACTTCCCCGAGAATCTCCTTTATGTGAACAGAAGGGAAAGCAACCGGCAGGGTGAATTTTTCATCATATTGCGTCATGCACACGTAGCCGGTCAGCTTAGGGCAACTCTCTCTTACGAAAAAGTTGAAATCGGAATCCGACAGGGCATGCGTTATTTCCCTTGCCCGGTCTGAGCGGAAGTTAAAAAAAATGACGGCATCTCCGTCCCTGATGCGACCTTTGGGATTCCCGCTGTCGTCGGTTATCGCAATCGGTTTAACAAATTCGTCGGTCTCGTTTCGCCCGTAAGCATTTCTGACGGCGTCAACAGGGTTTTTTTCTTCTGTTCCTTCCCCGTTAACATAGAGTCTGTATGCCTTTTCGATCCTGTTCCATCTGGTATCGCGATCCATTGCGAAATATCTCCCGCAGACAGAAGCAATCTCTCCGGCTCCTTTGTCGGTTATATAATCCTGCAGTCTTTGCATGAATGTCACACCGCTGTCAGGAGGAGTATCCCTCCCGTCAAGTATGGCATGTATATAAACACGGTTTAATCCCTTTTCCACAGCCATCTCAATAAGCGCAAAGAGATGGTTTATATGACTGTGGACACCTCCGTCCGAAAGAAGCCCCATGAGATGCAGAGATCCATTCTCATCTCTTACCTTGTTTATAAGAGAACAGAGGGCTTCATTTTCGAAAAAGCTTTTATCCCTGATTGCCTTATTAATCCTTACAAGATCCTGATAAACCACCCTTCCGGCACCTATATTCAAATGTCCGACTTCCGAATTTCCCATTATACCTTCGGGAAGACCAACGGCTTCGCCCGAACACAACAACCGGGTATCAGGATACTCTGATTTGAATTTATCAAGAAACGGCGTTCTTGCCAGGGCTATCGCATTCCCTTTGCCTGAACTGCTTATTCCCCATCCATCAAGTATTATAAGAATACAGAATTTTGGTTTATTCAACATATACTTCCAACGCTCCGTCCTTCTTTGCTTTTTCCTTCATACTCTCGGTTGTCATGCGTTTTGCGTCCGACCAGAGCCCTTCAAGATCATAGAATTTTCTGATAGTTTCATAAAAAACATGAATCACGACCTCGCCGTAGTCAAGCAAAACCCATAACCCTTCATTTTTTCCTTCTATGCTCAGAGGTTTTATTCCAAGATTTTTCAGATACCGCTCAACAAAATCACTGATTGCCGTAGCCTGGCGATTGGAAAGAGCGCTGCATATTATGAATATATCAGCAACGGAAGAAAGGCCCCTTAAGTCAAGCACCAGAACATCGGCGGCTTTTTTCCCCAAAACCGCTTTAACATAAAGATCAATTCGCTGATCTAAATCCTGCATTGCCCGATTCGATTTCTTAGAAGTCATTTATATAATCCCTTGCTTTTAATAAAGAGTTCGACATTCGCCGGTACCAAAAAGCAAATGGGCTCCCCTTTTTGTGTCATCCTGCGGATTTTTGTAGAAGAAATATCTATCTGACTTACCTCAAATATATATACAGGCTTATTGACTTCATGAATGTAACAGGAATCCTGCTTTGAAAAATAATATCCCTTTGATATTTTCTCATCGAGAAAGTTTCCGAGATTCTTAAGCTCCTCCGTGGAATCCGCGTAATTGAGACCCGGTCTTGCCATGACAATAAATGGTACAAGCCCAAAAAGATCCCTGAATGATTTCCATGTATCTATTTCGAGGAATGCGTCAAGACCTACTATAAGATAGAAATCGGTTTGATCGGTTTGAAATGATTTGAAATGTTTTACAGTATCTATTGTATATGAAGGACCTGATCTTTTGAGTTCAACATCTGAAACTGTCAATGCGGAATAATCTGAAATTGCCATCCTGATCATTTCGAGACGATCCATGGCGTCCGCAATACAGGATGAATCCTTGTGTGGAGGAATTGCGGATGGAATAAAGCACACGCTGTCCAGGGCAAACCCCGTCTGCACTTCAACTGCAGACCTGAGGTGACCTAAATGAACCGGATTAAATGTGCCCCCCAACAGTCCTATTCGTTTCAAATAATGCCTCAATCACTCCCTGACCTGACCATCTCCGAAAACTATAAATTTTGTTGTGGTGAGTTCTTCCAGACCCATCGGTCCGAAAGCATGCAGCTTGGAAGTGCTTATTCCTATTTCAGCGCCCAGTCCAAGTTGCCCTCCGTCATTAAAACGAGTCGAAGCATTCACAAGAACGACAGAGGATCCGATTTCGCGGAGGAAACGCCTTGCCCTGCTGTAATCGCTTGTAACGATCGACTCGGTATGGTTTGATCCGTATTTTTCAATATGGCCGATAGCCTGATCCATATCGTCCACTACCCTCACTGCAACAACAAGATCCAGGAATTCGGCAGGCCAGTCCTCTTCAGTCGCTTTATTAGCCATCGGAAGAATCCTGCATGTTTTAGGACAGCCCCTGATTTCAACTCCTGCGCGAGCGAACTCCTTTGCAATTCCGGGAAGAAAAGCCTTTGCCACCCCTCTGTGGACAAGCATGGTCTCCATGGCATTACAGACGCCGGGACGCTGAACCTTGGCATTGAAACATATTTTTCCGGCCATGCCAAGATCAGCGCCATCATCAACGTAAACATGACAAACTCCCTTGTAATGCTTTAAAACAGGTATTTTTGAATTCTCGACCACAAAACGGATAAGCCCTTCGCCTCCGCGGGGAATGATCAGATCTATATACTCTTCCTGGCTTAAAAGGGCATTTACGGCAATTCTTTCTCTTACAGGCACAGTCTGAACAGCCTCTTCAGGCAGGCCCGATTCTTTCAGTGCTTTTTTAATGATACCGGCCAATGCCTGATTGGAGCAAAAAGATTCAGAACCTCCGCGCAATATAACGGCGTTTCCCGCTTTAAGGCAAAGGCCGGCCGCATCAACTGTTACATTCGGCCTCGATTCGTAGATGATTCCTATAACCCCGAGAGGAATACGCATGCGAGATACCTGTAGCCCGTTCGGCCGCATCAATGTCCTTGATACTGAACCGACAGGATCCTCAAGGGCCGCTACCTCCTTCAGACCGTCCGACATCGATTTGATTGTTGAATCACTTATGGCAAGCCTGTCAATAAAGGCGCTGGAAAGCCCGGCTTTTTTTGCGTGGGAAAGATCTTTCTTATTCTCTTTCTTTATATGCTTTGTCTGGTTGATGATTTCATCGGCAACTTTTAAAAGGACCTCATCTTTCTTCGCTGTGGGGCATTTTGCCATATCTCTAGAAGCGGTCCTGGCCGATCTGGCTATTTCTGTTATTGTTGTTTCAACAGACATCTGCTTCCTCTCATTTTTAAAAATTGTATTCCTTAATCGATCCGGAAACTAATCACACTCGCCGGTCAAAGCCAAGTTATCTCTGTGAATGACTTCATCATAGGACTTATGCCCGAGCTTTTCACTTATCTTGGCTGTTTTGAGCCCCTTTATTTTGTTTATTTCGGCAGAGCTGTAATTTACAAGACCAACTCCCAGAACTTCATTGTCCATGTTGCAGAACTCAACCGGTGCGCCTTCGCTGAATTCACCAACTACTCTTGAAATACCGCTGGGAAGAAGGCTTTTTCCTTTACTTACAATTGCATTTGCAGCGCCGTCATCAATCACAATCATGCCCTGAGGTTTTGAAGAGAAGGCTATCCAGCATTTTCTTCTTGAGAGCTTCCCTTTCTGCGGAACAAATAAAGTTCCGTTTTCTTCACCGTCAAAAAGCTTTATAAGAATGTCCGGGTTTCCCCCCCGTGCTATCACCATAGGAATGCCGGCCGCAGTTACTTTTCGTGCCGCACTGATTTTGCTCAGCATTCCGCCTGTCCCAAGCGCGCCAGGTATGCCGCTTGCCATCTTTTCAATGCTCTTTTTTATAATATGAACAACCTTAACGATCCGGGCATCAGAATTGCTGCGGGGATCAGTCGTATAAAGCCCGTCAATATCGGTAAGAGTTATAAGAATATCAGCATCCATGAGAAGGGCGATCATTGCAGCCAGATTATCATTGTCTCCGAATTTAATATCTTCAACCGCAACAGTATCATTTTCATTAATTATCGGAACAATCTTCCATGATAAAAGGGTATAAATCGTGTTTCTTGCATTTAGGTATCGTTTCCTGTTGGAAAGATCGTCGCTTGTCAGGAGGATCTGGGCTACTTTTTTATCATACCGCTCAAAAGCCTTTTCATACTCCATGATAAGTCCGGCCTGTCCAACAGCGGCTATGGCCTGCCTTTTGGGTATTTCATCAGGTTTTTTCTGGAGGCCGACTTTTTTCAGACCGGAAGCCATTGCTCCGGAAGAAACAAAAATAACTTCCACTCCATTATCCATCAGCATGCTTATCTGTCTGCTTAATGAGCGAATGGCTTTTATGTTTAACCCGTGGTCCTGGGTAAGGACATTGCTCCCCACCTTAATTACTACTCTCTTTGAGGAAGCAAATATGGATTTTCTGTCAGTTTCCATCTTTTTTTGCAATTTTTTGCAATAATAAGGTGATTTGCTGCTTCAGTTTATTTATTCCTTCCCCTGTTGCAGCAGATATTAGTAATACTTCAATCTCTCCGACGGCTGCTTTGAAGATATCAGCCAGATCTTTCGAACCGGTTATATCCGTTTTGTTTAATACCACCAACTGGGTTCTGTCGGCAAGGCTTTTGCTGTACAAAGAAAGCTCTCTGTTTATGGTATGATATTCGGAAAGGGGCGAGTCCGGATTTATGGCCGACGCATCAATAAGATGGACAAGCATCCGTGTTCGTTCAACATGTTTCAGAAATGTTGTTCCAAGGCCCGCGCCTTTGTGGGCGCCCTCAATCAGACCCGGGATGTCAGCAACCACGAAAGGTTCTCCCCCGGCGGTTTTTACCACGCCCAGCACGGGTGTAAGGGTGGTAAATGGATAATCTGCTATTTTGGGATGCGCTGAAGAAATGACGCTGATAAGCGTAGATTTGCCGGCATTGGGAAGTCCGACAATTCCGACATCGGCAATAAGCTTGAGCTCAATTTTTAGATTTAAGGTCTGGCCTTCCTCGCCCGGTTGTGCAAAACGGGGAGTTCTGTGTGTTGATGTGGCAAATTTTTTATTTCCCTGACCGCCTCTTCCACCTATGGCAATTACAAAGGTATCATCAGGTTCAACCATATCTTTTAATATACTGCCGGTGCTGATATCGCTTATTAAAGTACCGGGAGGGATTTCAATGATCAGGTCTTTCCCTTTTTTTCCGGTTTTTAGTCTTGCTGCTCCGTCTCCGCCCTTTTCAGCGATGAAATGTTTTTTATGCCGGAAATCGTAAAGGGTGCGCTTTTGTGACACCGTGCGGAAAAGAACATCACCGCCCTTGCCGCCGTCGCCACCATCCGGTCCGCCGCGCGGAATAAACTTTTCCCTCCTGAGGCTTACACAGCCTCTTCCGCCGTTACCGGACTGGACAGTAATAATTGCTTCATCTATAAATTTCACTCTGCATATACGCTGGCTTTTTTGCGCGAACGTCCGAAATCTTCATAGGCAACGACCCCGTCAATCTTGGCAAACAATGTGAAATCTTTTCCCAAACCAACATTGTTGCCGGGATGTATTCTCGTTCCCAGCTGACGGACCAGTATGCTGCCGGCTTTGACTTTTTCGCCGCCGTAACATTTCACTCCGCGTCTTTGTCCATTACTGTCACGGCCGTTCCTTGAACTGCCGCCTGCCTTCTTGTGTGCCATTTATAAACTCCTGATACAAATTAATTATGCTTTTATGCTGTCAATTTTAACTGCAGTATAAGTCTGGCGATGTCCCTGTTTGCGGCGATAACCCTTGCGTCTTTTGAATTTAAAAACGAGTACCTTCTTCGCCTTATTCTGCTCAACGATATGCCCTGTAACAGCAACATTTTCAACAAAAGGTCGTCCAGCTTTAACAGTATCTCCATCCGAAAACATCAGTACTTTATCAAATGAAACCGAAGCGCCGATATCACCCTGGATTTTTTCGATTCTAAAGATTTCTCCTTCTTCAACCTTATATTGCTTTCCGCCTGAATCAACAATAGCGTACATTCTTTCCTCCCGAAAAATCAATTTTTCAACAATTTAAAAAAGTGGAATAATATTCTTAAAATATTTTTTGTCAATACAAATCTGGACTTTATAAATTGAAAGAGATGATCTGTCTTTCGCCAGGGAATCACTATTTTGTATATAACTTATGGAACTTTTTTTGTTTTATGTCAATATGAGATTTGATAACACTTAAATATCAGGTTGCTTTTCTTATAAAACCACAGATGAAGTTGATGGTCTCGCAAAAAGGGAAGTCCCATGATCTGAAGGGCGGATCTTCCCTTGAGCCGGCCTTAAAAGGCTGGGTTTGCGGAATGAAAACATTATGATATGCTATTGACATAAACATAGTTTCATGAAATATATTCATTAAAAAAATGGTATTTGCAAAAAGTTTTTCATGCTGTTTGAGACATTTGCATAACGCCCCTTTAAAGGCCAGACTGGGATATGAATGGCAGAAAATCCGAATTCATGAGACTCGGGCAGCCCCAAAGGAAAAATGCTCACGAAGCTATGTTTCTTAACTGTGTGTGGTCTTTGTCGGCCACTCTTGGGGGCATTGATTCTGTTTTGTCGTAAGTTTCAGGCGGTTTGCATCAGCCCATACCCCGACACGGCGAGTTTGAGTTATTCAAAGCTCTCTGTTCACCATCTTTGCGAAGTGAGTTGTTTCAATCTGAAATACCAACAATAGAAACCGGGGTGTTCTTTTGCCTGCTCACGAGAAAGAGAACATATATAAGGAACAGTCCTATCCGCAACAAGGCAAAGATTTTTCCGAGCCTTCCAGGTTTTCCCTTTCCTTTTTTATCACTTTCTTTGTATGCCTCATCACCTGGCTTGTTTTTTCAGGTAAGTTTGATCTCTTTCATATCTCGCTTGGAATTATTTCCTCTGCAATAGTGGGCTTTGTGTCCGGCGACCTTCTTTTATCTTTTCCCAAAACTGCAAAAACATCTCACCAGTTATTCCGGTTAATCAAATATTTACCATGGTTATCCTATCAGATATTATTAGCAAGTATTCATGTCATGTATCTTGTTTATCATCCAAAAATGATGGATCTGATTGACCCGGCAATTATCCGGTTCGACAGCCGGCTGAAAAGTGAGCTGGCCCACTATGTTTTTGCAAATTCGATAACCCTTACGCCCGGAACCATTACAATACATGTCTCTATTTACGGTAATTATGCCGTTCATGCGATAGATAAACCATCGGCCGAGTCATTGCCGGGAGAAATGGAAGAGAGAATCGCTAAAATATTTGGTGATTGATGGATAATATATTTCTGTATACAGGCATCTATCTTACCGCCTTAATGGCACTCTCATTGTACAGGGGGGTCTTTGGACCTACAATCCTGGATCGTCTTATCGGTGTTAACGCAATAGGCAGCAAGACGACCGTCCTTTTGATTTTGATCGGGTTCCTATACCACAGGGTCGATATGTTTATTGACATCGCTCTCGCGTATGCGATGCTGAATTTTATTGCAGTCCTTGCGGCATCAAGATTTTTTCTAAAGAAAAAAGGCCTTTATGATGAGTCAATCAAAAATTGATCTTTAAATAGGATTATAGCGATTGTCAGAACAATATTTCTATTGGAGTTCTTAAAATTGTTTGGGTATGGGTGCGTATGCGAACCGCAGAAAATTCGTCACAGGCTTCGATGACGCCCCCAAATAGACAATAAAGATTGTACAGGCGGATACGATAAACGGCTTCGTGAGAAAAACCCTTTTGGGGCTGTACGGATTTCATGGATGCGGATATGCCGCCGTTGACGAAGGGCAGGTCATTATTTCTGCGGATCGCATACGCACCCATACCCAAACAGAACATACTTATGACATTTACTATAGAAGGATTTTTAAATGAACATAACTGTTTCAATATTACTTTTCGGTGGTCTTTTCTTTTTCACAGGCGGTTGTATCGGAATACTCCGTTTTCCTGATTTTTATTCCCGCCTTCATCCAGCCGGCAAACTTGACACCATGGGTCTTTTTTTATCTATGACAGCGCTTGCTTTATATTCACTCGGCGGATTTTCAATAGGTGAAATTTTAAACGGCATAAAGATAATGATGATTGTTGCCTTTGTTTTTATTACCAGCCCTACCGCAACTCACGCCATCGTCGATGCCGGAGTAAGGGCCGGGTTTGAACCATGGAAAAAGCACAAATAAAAGGAACCCGGTTATGATCTGGCAACTCGATATTGTCATACTTACGCTTGTAATAATCTGCGGAATCGGCGCCATAACTGTAAAAGACCTGCTTGGCGCCGCAATACTGTTTGGCGCGTACAGCTTCATGATGTGCCTTCTGTGGTCGATAATGGGCGCCGTGGATGTCGCATTTACAGAAGCTTCCGTTGGTGCCGGTGTCAGTACAGTCGTGTTTGTCGCGGCGGTTTTCCGGACTTCAAGAAGGAGTAAAGATTGAAGATTATCGGCCTGATAGCAGTATTTTTATGCGGTTGCCTGCTTGTATACGGGGCCTCGGATTTTCCCGGGTGGGGAGATCCATCTTCACCTGCAAGTACTCACGTATCACCGTATTATATTGAAACGACAATGGAATTTACCCACGTACCTAATATTGTCACTTCTGTTCTTGCCGACTACCGCGGATATGACACCATGTATGAGACAACTGTAATATTCGGAGCCGGAATAGCTTGTTTTTTACTGTTAAGGGTTGTGAAGAAAAAAGATCCGGTTTCAAGACTATACAGGCATAAGGCAACCGGCATAACTCTCAGAATTAAAAAAGGCGGAAAAATCCCGGATAAATCCAATGCTTTCGAACGGATCGACTCGGAATGGGTTCCATACGATCTTATCATTCAGATATCATGCAGGCTGTTAGTTCCATTAATTCAGATTTTTGCGCTTTACGTTATTGCCCACGGGCATTACAGCCCTGGCGGAGGATTTCAGGGTGGCGTAATTCTTGCCGCCTCCATCATCCTTATCGCGATCTCTTATGATCTGAGATCAGCTTTAAAAATAATGAGCGAAAGGGCAAGCGCCTTTCTGAGCGCAATCGGTGTATTCATATATGCGGGAACCGGCGCGCTTTGTCTTCTTCTTGGAGCAAACTTTCTCGATTATGCAGCCCTTGATTCTCTTCTTGGCAGCGGAATGGTAATGGCGCGTTCCCACGGAATATTGATTGTTGAAATAGGAGTCGGCATTGCCGTCATGGCCGTTATGATATGTCTTTATTATAACCTTTCCTCGGAAGGAAAGCAGGACGAAGGCTTATAAAATGGAAGATGTCATTTCATTTGTCATCTCAAAATACAATTACTGGTGTTACATAGTTCTTCTGATGATCGGATTATACGCAATGATTGTTAAAAATAATCTGGTTAAAAAGATCATCGGGATGAATATATTCCAAACGGCAATCATCCTTTTTTATGTGTCAATCAGTGTAAAAAAAGAGGGAACGCTGCCCACGATAATTATCGATCCTGTGACCGGAACGCATACCGCCCGTGCGGCTGATTATATAAATCCCCTTCCTCATGTGCTCATGCTTACAGCTATCGTTGTATCGGTTGCAACGCTTGGGATAGCATTGGCGCTTGCCATTAAAATATATAAAGAATATGACACACTCGAAGAAGATGAGATATTTGCCCAGATAAGGAAAAAATGAACCAGCATCTTCCGGCAATTATTGTGACGGTCCCTCTGCTTTCCGCTTTTGTGATTACTGCAGCAGGATGGCTGAACAAAAAGCTCTGTTTTCCTATCGCGATTGCGGCTCTTGGAGTATCTCTGTATTGCTCGATCTCACTGCTTATCTCAGTGGCAAGCGGAAAGATAATAATATATAACTTGGGAGGCTGGGCGCCTCCCTGGGGCATTTCTTATACCGTTGATCCTTTGAATTGCCTTGTGCTTGTTGCCGTCGCTTCTGTAGCTTTTATAAATATTATTGCCACAAAAAAGAATGTTGAAGAGGAATATCCGGACAAAATCGGCGCTTTTTACACTCTTTATGTCCTTTTCGCAACAGGTCTTATCGGTATTGTAATTACCGGAGACGCATTCAACCTTTATGTTCTTCTCGAAATTGCCGCCCTTACGGGCTATGCCCTTCTTGGTATGGGGTCCCGGAGAGCGCCGCTGGCAAGCCTTAATTACATTTTCTTAGGCACTATCGGGGCCTGTTTCTATCTTCTGGGAGTCGGCTATCTTTACATTGCCACCGGCTCTTTGAACATGAAGGATCTATCCGCAATACTCCCGGCCATTTATCATTCAAAAACGATACTCTTTGCCTTCATAATATGCTTGACCGGCCTGTTTATAAAAATGGCCCTTTTCCCCATGCATGCATGGCTTCCCAATGCTTACACTTATGCTTCTTCCCCGGCAACCAGCCTTATCGCCCCCTTAACGACCAAGGTAATGGTTTATGCGATGCTGCGAATTACCCTTGATGTTTTTACTCCGCAATATTCCTTCGGAACTATTGGAATAAGCCATTCGATTGTATGGATTGCCATTATTGCGATAATCATGGGCTCGTTGATGGCTCTCGCGCAGCGGGGTCTGAAAAAAATGCTCTCATACATTATCGTTGCGGAAGTCGGATATATGGTCGGAGGTTTATGGCTTGGAAACAGGGCCGGAATAACCGGTTCAATTCTTCATATAATAAATGATGCTGCAATGACGCTATGCCTTTTTCTTGCAGTCGGGAACATAATTTATAAAACCAAAACGGATTCTTTTGACGATTTAAAGGGGCTTTTGAAAAAAATGCCTCTTACCATGGGCGCTTTTATCCTGGGCGGTCTGTCAATCATAGGGGTTCCTCCCACATGCGGATTTTTCAGCAAGTGGTATCTCATTTCAGGCGGTCTGGCGGCAGGTCACTATGCTTTTGTGGCCGCGCTTTTGTTCAGCAGTCTTGTTAATGTGGTTCTTTTTTTCAGGATTATCGAAATCGGCTTTTTTGAACCTTTTAAAGAGCATGTATCCGGCCATCACGAATGCATTACTGATCAGATTGCGGGTAACAGGATTATGATCGAGGAGGCCCCCGCAGGCATGGTGATTCCTCTTGTAATTGTTGCAGGATTTTTAATCTTTCTTGGACTGATGACCGGCAACATTGTAACAAGTATCATTCAGTTTGCCATACCTGCCGGGATATCGTAACTATGGAAACCATTGTATCTGTAAAACCTTTTCTCGCTGTGCTCGTTTCAATACTTGCTGTGCCTCTTATTGTTGCAAGCAGGAATCCGAACCTGCGGGAGACATGGACTTTTATAGCTGCTGGATTGAAGTTTCTTATCATAGCCTCTATGGTTCCCCTTTTATTAAGCGGCTCACAGATTGAATATACAATTGCCACGGTTATTCCCGGCGTTCCCATAAAATTAAGAGTTGACCCGTTTGGAATACTTTTCGCGCTGGTTTCATCATTTTTGTGGATAATTACTTCTGTTTACTCAATAGGGTACATGAGAGGACTCAATGAACACAGCCAGACCCGGTATTTTTCCTTTTTTGCTCTTTCTCTCTCCGCGGCTGTTGGCGTTGCTTTTTCAGCAAATCTTTTTACCCTTTTTCTTTTTTACGAAATGCTCTCCTTTTCCACATACCCGCTTGTAACGCATCACCAGGATATGGAAGCAAGAAGCTCCGGAAGGAAGTACCTGCTGTATATTGTCGGTTCTTCAATCGGTCTTGTTTTGCCGTCAATGCTTTTAATATACAACCTGACCGGAACGCTTGAATTTACAAGCAACGGATTCATGCAGGGTGCAGGGTCGCCGGCTGTTATTACAATTCTTTTGATGGCGCTTATTTTCGGATTCGCCAAGGCGGCAGTTATGCCATTTCATTCGTGGCTCCCGGCCGCGATGGTAGCTCCCACTCCGGTTAGTGCCCTGTTACACGCAGTCGCCGTTGTTAAAGTGGGGGTTTTCTGCATATTCCGGATTATCACAGGAGTCTTCGGGGCAAATCTGCTCACATCGCTTAATCTTGATACCCTGGTCTGCATAATTGCTTCTTTTACAATGATTGCAGCTTCCCTCATTGCTCTTACACAGGATAATCTTAAAAGGAGGCTTGCATTCTCCACTATCGGGCAACTCTCATATATAATTTTGGGGGCAGCTCTTTTAACGCCGAAAGGACTGACGGGAGGAATGCTCCATCTGGCCACACACGCATTCGGGAAGATCACGCTCTTTTTCTGTGCGGGTGCCATATTCGTTGCAACAGGGGCAAAAAACATCAGCGAGATGGTCGGAATAGGAAAAAGAATGCCGGTAACGATGGCGGCTTTTTTTATCGGATCATTAAGCGTAATCGGACTTCCCCCGCTCGGAGGTTTTTTGAGTAAATGGAATCTCATTTTAGGAAGCCTGCAGGCTCACCGCTTATCGATGCTTTTTGTGATTCTTTTGAGCTCTCTGCTCAATGCCGCTTATTTCCTGCCCATAGTATACAAAGCATTTTTTTGCACCTCTGAGGAATCTTTATTTGAAAACAAAATAAAAGAGGCATCTTACTGGTGTGTAATACCTCTTGTTATAACAGCCATTGGATCTATTGCGTTCTTTTTTTATCCTGAACCGTTTTTTTCTCTTGCAAATATGGCTGCGGAAAACTTTCTGTCCGCCCGGTCCGTGGCGGCAGGAGCCTCTTTGTTAAAACCTTAAAATTGCAGGGAAAGGCATGAAAATAAAATTCTTCGGAAATTCAAAACGAGCTAACGGATTTTTGAAAGCGTTTTATGCAGTTCTTGCGCTGCTGATATTTGCCGATTTTTTTATTCTCAGGCATGGCGATCTTAAATTGGAAAATATCCCCCTCTTTTTTACAATATTCGGGTTTATATCCTGTTTATGCCTTATCCTGGTTGCGGGAATAATAAACTTTATAATAAAGAAAGATGAGAACTATTATGATTAGCGGCTTGCACCCGTCATTCATACTGATTGCAGGCGCCCTTCTTATCCCTTTTCTGAAGGGGAAAGTAAAATCCTGCTATATACTGCTCCTGCCCCTTTTAGCGCTCGCCTCCCTTATTAATATTCCCGAGGGAAACCAGTTTGTTGCAAATATAATTAATTATCAGCTCGTTCTTGGTCGAATTGACAGGCTGAGTCTTATCTTTGCATATATTTTTTTAATAATATCATTTATCGGTATCCTTTTCGCGGTAAAAGTTGAAGATGATCTTCAGCATGCTTCATCCCTGGTATATGCCGGAAGCGCAACAGGGGTTGTCCTTGCCGGAGATCTATTTTCAGTCTATATATTCTGGGAGTTGATGGCTATAAGCTCCACATTTCTGATACTTGCCCGAAGAACGGATAAATCCCAGGCTGCCGCTTTCAGGTACATTATGATGCATGTATTCGGCGGTCTTTGCTTATTAGGCGGAATAGTGCTCCACACTCATAATTCAGGCTCATCAGTTTTGGGCCTGATGGAATTAAAGGACCTTTCATCATATTTAATATTTGCCGGAATTGCCTTAAATGCCGCGATTTTTCCTCTCCATCCATGGCTCACCGATGCCTATCCTGAAGCAACATTTACAGGCACAGTTTTTTTAAGCGCGTTTACTACAAAAAGCGCTGTTTATCTTATGGCAAGAATTTTTCCCGGCGCTGATCTTTTAATAATCCTTGGCGCTCTGATGGCAATCATTCCTGCTGTTTATGCGGCAATTGAAAATGACCTGAGGCGCGTTATATCCTTTAGTCTTATAAGCCAGGGCGGATTCATGATGTGCGGTATCGGGATTGGAACAGCTCTTTCAATAAACGGGGCTGTTTCTCATGCCTTCTGCTGTGTTATTTATATTGCACTTCTTTTCATGGCAACAGGATCAGTATTAAATGAAACAGGTAAGATAAAATGCACGGAACTGGGAGGATTATACAGAACCATGCCAATTACCTGTGCCTTCTGTATAATAGGGGCTCTCTCTATTTCGGCCCTCCCTCTTTTCAGCGGTTTTATCAGCAAATCTATGGTGATTTCTGCATCAGCCCATGAAAGAATGCCTCTTCTTTGGCTGGCATTGCAATTTGCATCTGCAAGTGCCTGTTTCCACAGCGGAGTCAAAGTGCCATATTTTACCTTTTTTGGAAAAGATTCCGGTATAAAGGCAAAGGAGGCACCACCCAACATGCTGATTGCCATGGGAATTGCCGCAGTCCTATGCGTCATTATAGGCGTTTTCCCCAAAATCCTTTATGATCTTCTTCCTTATCCGGCTGACTACATCCCTTACACATCCTTCCATGTTGTAAGCCAGATGCAGGTTGTTTTATTCGGAGCCCTGGCTTTTTTCCTTCTTGTTCTTTCCGGATATTCCCTCGAAAAACCTGATACCATAAGCCTTGATACCGACTGGTTTTACCGCAAAGGAGGAAAGATCTTTTTTGTTGTCATGGACAAGGGGCTGAATGGAATAAACAGTTTTTGCAATACGATTTTTGCGGTAAAGCTCTCATCTGTTACCGGCCATATTTCAAGGATTGCTCCATTTCTTTTTGCTCTGCTGCTGCTCCTTCCCTTTAAAATCTTAAAAGGCGAGAGCAAAGAGGCTCGAACTCTGTTTAAGGAAAATCTTGATACGGCCATTAAGACAGGTTCGGCACCTGTGGGAATCAGCGCAGCACTTGCAGTCTTTTTCCTGATAATTGCGTACTTTCTGACATAACAGACATTATTTATGACATTTGTGTTAAAAGCAAAGGAGCTGATTTATGGTATCAAAGGAAGATTTAAAAAAAATTGTCATTTTAGGATATCTTCAGGATTATATGATAGACAATCTTCTTCCCTGCGTTGATCTGCTCATGTTCGAAGAACGGGAAACCATATTCAGGGAGAAGGAACCGGCAACAAGATTCTATATGGTAAAAAGGGGGAAAGTGGTTCTTGAACAAAGAATTTCTGATAAGATCACCGTTTCCGTCGGCGCAATCAAGGCAGGTTTTTCTTTCGGCTGGTCGGCGGTACTGGCTGACGGAACTTACACTTCCGACGCTGTTTGTACCGAAGCCTCCGAGGTTTTTTCCGTAAGAAGCGACAGGCTTAAAAATCTACTCGATAACGACCATTCCATGGGTTATATGCTCACTCAACGGATTCTGATGATTATAAAAACCCGCCTGGATCACAGAACAGAACAATTCATAAGAACCGTTACCAGTCATCCTGACATAGAATCCCTTCTCGATAAGCAATAAAAAACATAAAAAAGTTTTAACATATTTACCGAAAGATGATAAGAGGTTGCTGTCTGTTTTCTGCGGCTGACATCTATTTAATCCAGCAAAAAAGTGAGGTTTAAAATGGTTGATATCGAAAAAGAACTCATAAATATCGGATGGATAGGAACCGGTGTTATGGGACAATCGATGTGCCGGCATTTAATGGATAAAGGTTTTGCAATGACGGTATACAACAGGTCACGGGACAAGGCAGAGTCTCTTATCGATAAGGGGGCGAAGTGGGTTTCATCACCTTCTGAAGTGGCAAAAGCTTCGGATGTTGTTTTTACCATGCTTGGATTTCCAAAAGATGTGGAAGAAGTGTACATGGGAAAAGAAGGAATATTTTCCGGTGTTAATAAAGGTTCTTGCATTGTAGATATGACTACAACAAGCCCGAGCCTTGCAAAACAGATATATGCCCTTGCAAAAGAAAAAGGAGTTCATGCTGTTGACGCACCCGTATCCGGCGGTGACGTTGGCGCCCGCTCTGCAACTCTCTCAATCATGGTTGGCGGTAACTCTGAGGTTGTTGAAAAAATAAAGCCGCTTCTGGAAGTAATGGGGAAAATAATAGTACATCAGGGACCTGCGGGCTCAGGGCAGCACGCAAAAATGTGCAACCAGATAGTCATAGCAGGCACGATGATCGGTGTATGTGAAAGCCTCATATACGGATATAAGGCCGGACTCGATATGAAGACCATGCTTTCCAGCATATCAGGAGGCGCTGCGGCATGCTGGACACTCGATAATATGGCGCCGCGGATTTTAAAGAGAGACTTTGATCCCGGCTTTTTTGTCGAGCATTTCATCAAGGACATGGGGATCGCCCTTGATGAGGCTAAACGGATGGAACTTGTTCTTCCGGGTCTCGCTCTTGCAAATCAATTATACATGTCGGTTCTGGCTCATGGCGGCGGGAAATCTGGCACACAGGCGCTTATGCTGGCTCTTGAACAGATGAGCAATCTCTCCCGGTGAGAGCTTTGAAAAACCACCGATTAAATGGTCTGTCATGGGTAATGGGCTTTGGCATTCCGCAAGAATAAAGATTCAGACTCCGCCAACGGCAGCAAATTCGCTCCCATGAAATTCGGGCAGCCCCAGTGGATATACGCCCACGAAGCCGTGATTGCGTCTCTGCCTGTGTCTCTTTGTTGACAATCAGGGGGCGTTGATATGTTTCATTAAAAATTTCTTGCGGAATGCCAAAGCCCATTACCCATGACAGACACGAATGGGAGATATTATAGTAAATGTCATAAATATGTTCCGTTTGGGTATGGGAGCACGTGCGAAACGCATTAAATTTATTCTCGGACTTTCTTCTGCCGGTTCTGGATATAAGCATTCCGAAGACCCTCATAAGGCTCCAAAGCCGCTTTTTTGAACTCTTCGTAATCGCCTATCTTAAGGGACGTTGCATTTATCATCCTGAATCCTGTAACCCCCAGCGACACCTCAAGTGGTTCAATATATGAAACCGGTTTTAAAAACCGGTCGCCTGCCATACCGAAAGTATCCCGGAGAGTAGAAGGTCCGAGAAAAGGCCACACAATATAAAAGCCGTTTCCTATGCCGTAAGTTGCAAAGGTCTGACCCATGTCTTCATCACCATTCTTTAGTTCGGGATAATTTTTGGCGGGATTATCAAAACCCAGAATGCCTTCAGTGCTGTTTACGATAAAACGGGCAAATTCATTGCCGGCAGCCTCGAATTTGGCCTGCAGGATGCAGTTTACAAAACGGACCGGCATTTCCAGATTATAAAAAAAATTATGAACGCCGGTCCTTACCATCCTTGGGATTACAGCACGGTACGCAGTTGCAACAGGTTTCAGAAACCAGAAATAGAGCTTGTCATTGAAATGAAACATGCCCTTGTTCCAATAATAAAGAGGGTCGGCGATCCTGATTACTTCTTCCCTTGCTTCCTCTTTTAAAAAATCAGGATCGTCGTCCATATAATCCTTATCTGAATAATCCGATCTGGCAGCAATCAGAAGCTCCGGCAAAGGCTCTTTTCCGGTCTCCATAATTGATTCAGAGCCGTATCCCGGCAAAAGAACATCAGGGGAGCTATATGCGGATGGAGCCGCCATGAAGACAATAAACGCAGCATAAAAAATGATTATGGCCGTGAACCTGTTCATAAATATTTTATTACCATATAAACGCATTTTATTTTTTATCCGTTTTTTGTTGTTCCTCAAGTTTTTTATGCAGGCGCTTTATCAGATCATCCGGTGACTCTTTTACAAGAATTTCGTTGAACTGAGACCGGTAATTTTGAACCAGGCTGATACCCTCAGCCTGGACATCATAAACCTTCCAGCTGTTGTCTTTAAGTTTCATGCTGTAGTCGACAAGGATTTCCCCTTTCTTTCTTACTATTTTTGTTTTTACTATCGCCTTTGAATCGGTAATCATCTCCTTGCCAACGTATTCTACCTTTTCGTCCTTGTATGCTCCCTGAATCTTGTCCAGATAGGCATTGCCAAGAATTTCAGAAAAGACCTCGGTAAATTCCTTTCTTTGGTCAGGAGAAAAATTTTTCCAGTTGGTGGCAAGGGTCCGGCCGCCAAGCTCTGTAAAATCAAAAACTTTACGAACAACATCCCAAATCTTTTCACGCTGGACCTTTTTAAGAGACGGATCCTTATATTTCGGATCTGTTAAAATTTTCATCCCCTCATCAATGGGGATCTTGATAGTCTCCATCGGTCTCATATCAGCATAAAGAAAAGCCGGTACAAAGGCTATCAGAATAAAAATAATTACAGCTTTTTTCACTGGTTACTCCTATCAGTCATACAGTAAATGTCATTATTATGTTCTGTCTGGGTATGGGCGCGTATTTGAACGATATCCAATCGAAACATTATGCCGGCAATCGCTATTATTTGCTGGTTTTAAACCCCGCCAAAAACAAACTTACTCACCAGTTCCTCAAGATCGAGAGCAGACACCGTATCGGTTATCGTCTCACCAGGGTTCAGCAGGGTATCAGACCCCCCCGGAGAAATCTTTATAAATTTATCTCCGATTATGCCGGAAGTCTTAACCGACGCGATAACGTCATCCGTCAGGACAAGCCCCTTGTTTATTTTCATTTTGACGACGGCTTTTTTATCCTTGTCCAGGGAAATTGAATCAATCGTGCCTATCTTAACCCCGGCTATCTCGACATGAGAACCTTGTTTCAGACCTGAAACAGACTGGAATCTGGCATAAACCGGATAATTATTGTCGCCAATCAACTCCATCTTCCCAAGCTTTATAGTAAGGTAACCAACACAAACGAGCCCGAGAAGGACAAATATTCCAACGTATGTTTCTATGGATGTTTTTTTCACATTCCCTCCAATTCATTACAGAAACTGAATTTATATTTCTTGCTTTGCTTGAACTCCGAACCGGCAATAATTTCTTCGGGACGGTTGCCTGAAACAGCCCCGGCAAATGAAGCACTTGCAAACAAACAAAAATTGGTTGCGGGAAACTTATCTAATATGTCACGTATATTTATCATTGATACCAGCCTGTCACACATTATTTCCGCATTATCTTTGGCTAAACCGGGAAGAAGGATGAGTATGCCGTCCTGCCCGTAAAAGAAACAGCTGTCGGTAGCTCTTATACAATCATGCGCTTTTGATACAAAGCTGTTTAATATAGCTTTTGAGGCACCCGACCCCTGATTCATTGTTATCTCATTCAAATTTTCCAGGTGGAGGAGTATAATGGAAAATCCCGTTTGTCCCGGCATTGCAAATGCCTGCTCTCTTGCCATCGTCCCTTTTTCAGCAACCGAAGGAATACAATCCATCTTCTCATGGCGGTTTTCCATCCCCTGTATAAACTCTTTTATGGCAGGATCTGAGGCCGTAGACAATTCATCATGGCTTCCTTCAAAAAGTACGCGGCCATCATTTAACATGGCAATCCGCTGTGAAATATTAAAAATATCAGGTATGTCATGGCTGATAACAACCCCTGTAAAGCCGATCTTTTGCTGATAATCCGATATCATTTTGTGGACGGCCTTTTTCCGGATAGGATCAAGACCTGTTGTCGGCTCATCGAAAAGTATTATCTCCGGATCGGTGATAAGCGCTCTTGCAAGGGCCACTCTTTTTTTCATCCCCCCCGATAGCTGTGAGGGGTACTTTTCATCTATCTCATGCAGATCGAGCTGTTCCATTTTATCTCTGACCCGGCTGTTTATCTCCGAATCGGATAAAGATGTTGTTTCCTTGAGCGGAAGTGCAATATTTTCATATATTGTTAAAGAATCGAAAAGAGCTGTTCCCTGAAACATGTAACTGCATTTTCTTTTGAGAGCTTTTCTCTCGGCCTTATTCATATCCGAAACAGGGCGGCCTTCAAAAAGGATTGTCCCGGAATCCTGTTCAAGGAGTCCGATGATATGCTTGAGAAGTACGCTTTTACCACCCCCGCTTTTTCCTATAATCGTTGTTATTTCGCCTTTATAAATGCTGAGATCAGTGCCATTCAGAACATGGTTTTCACCAAAGCTTTTATAAACATCCTTAAATTGAATTAGAGGCTCTTTCATATATTTATTACAGAAGGAATGATGTTAAAACATAATCTGTTATAAGAATCAGAACACAGGAAATAACAACAGCCGAAGTCGTTGAAATGCTTACACCTTTTGCGCCGAAACCTTCAGTTCGTGTATGCGTGAAATATCCCTGGAAACAGCATATCGTTACAATAACAGCTGCAAATACAACCGATTTTATAAAACCTCCTGTCACATCATCCAGGATCACACTCGTTTCAATACGGGTGAAGTACGCGCCCGGGCTTATTCCGAGCAGAACGGAGCCGGTAAGATATCCGCCCAGGATACCGACCACGTCAAAAAGGGCGGTAAGAAGAGGCACGCTGATTAAGGCGGCAGCCAGTTTGGGACTCACAAGAAACCGGATTGGATTGATATCCATTGTCTCAAGGGCATCGATCTCTTCCGAAATCCTCATTATGCCTACTTCGGCCGCCATAGCCGAACCGGCTCTCCCGGTTACCATAATGGCCGTCAGTACCGGACCCAGTTCCCTTATCAGGGTAAGAGCAACAGCAGCCCCTAAAAATCCGGTTGAACCGAATTTTACGAGTGTGTAGTAACCCTGAAGCCCGAGCACCATCCCGGTAAACGCCCCTGTGAGACTTATGACAAAAACCGATTTTGCCCCGATGAAATAAATTTGCTGCATTATTTTATTAAGTTGAAAAGGGCGGTAAAATATTAACGCAAAACTTCTGAGAAAGAAAATGGCGATACGGCCCATCTCAATGACTATGAAAATTGTGCCCCTTCCGAGAGCGGTGAGGGGGTTTATTAAGGCGGATAAGCGCACCATAACAACCTTATAACAATTCTAAATTACAATATAAATAAATTTGAGTCTCTGATAAATATATTAAAAAGGCATTAAGGTGTCAAGAAAGGAAAGGAAAAAAATATGTGAAGTCTCATATCGATTATTTTCTCAGGCAGACCAAAATTGATGACTCGTAAAAAGTCTGTCAAAATTGACAATCTTCTCCGGCCTTGTTATAAAACTTGTAATAAATCTTTCTTGATAAGATAGTACATAAAGACCTCAATACAAGGAGATGCCCGTGGAAAACTTTTCAGGATATTCAGAAGGATATTGCAAACAGGATGGTCTGAACATTTTCTACCGCCAGTATAAAGCAAACCCTGAAAAAGCAAGAATGGTTATCGCCCATGGGCTCGGGGAACACTCCGGGAGGTATTTAAATGTGATTAACCGGCTTGTTCCTAAAGGCATAAGCATCTTTGCACCGGATTTCTGCGGGCACGGGAAAAGTGACGGGAAACGGGGCCATGTTCTTTCTTTCGGCGACTATCTTGAAAATCTTTATTCAATGTTCGGGGTGGCTGTAAAAGAAAAAAAGCCCGGTATGAAATGCTTTCTCCTCGGACACAGTATGGGCGGACTTATAGCAATAAATTACGCAATCCGCCGGCAGGAAACAATTGACGGACTGATTATTTCATCCCCCTCTCTCGGAGTGGCTGTAAAAGTTCCGGCCGTAAAAGCTGTTCTGGGGAAAGCAATGTCATCCATATGGCCGGGCTTGAGCCTGAACAACGAGCTGGATGCTTCTAAGATAAGTCACGATGAAAAAGTAGTGGCGGCTTATAAGAATGATCCTCTCGTTCATGATCGCGTCAC
>JAHJJB010000243.1 GCA_018823005.1 Pseudomonadota bacterium
AAAGCAGGGATGTAAAAGGCCTTCATGTGCTGGTTGAGTCCGCGGGAGGGAGCAAGTGTGAAAGATGCTGGATGTACGACCTTTCTGTCGGGTCGATTGCCGATGAGCCTGATGTCTGCGGCAGGTGCCGGGATGCGCTTGAGAAGATCAGGAAGCCGCCTGCGGCGGAGTGAATAGTTAATAAGTTAAAAGAAGGGTTCAAGGATTCAAGGATTCGAGGGTTCGAGGGGATCAGACACATAGCTATCAGTGGTCAGTAACCATAAACCATAAACCAGGAACCACAGACCAGAAACCATAGACCAGAAACAAGAAACTACAGACCAGAGACAATTATCCGAGATGTTTGAGAATAAATATGCAAAGCTTGCATTTATTGCGGGGTTGGTGCTTTTGCTTGACCAGTTAACCAAGGCAGTCGTTTTAACAACCATGCCTCTCTATTATTCAATCACTGTATTTCCCGGATTTTTCAGCATAACACATATTCACAATCCGGGCGGTGCATTTGGTTTTCTTGCAAACCAGAACCCGGATATCCGGAGGATAGTTTTCCTTGTTGTTTCATCCCTTGCCATGTGCCTTATATTCTACTTTTATAAGACTACTCCACGCAGCCATTCAATACTTGCAACCGGTTTTGCCCTGATTTTTGGCGGGGCTGCCGGAAACCTCATAGACAGAATACGCTTTGGAAGCGTTGTGGATTTCCTTGATGTATATATCGGGAGTCACCACTGGCCTGCTTTTAATGTAGCCGACAGCTCGATTTCCATTGGTATGGGGATCTTTGTCTTTCATCTATTATTCAGAAAAATGCCCGGATGACGGGCTGCGGAGAATAAATGTTTCCAGTTCTTCTTAAAATTGGTCCAATATCAATATTTACTTACGGTTTTTTTATTGCCATTGGTTTTCTTGCAGGAATATTTCTTGCCACGAAGGAAGCAAAAAGGCTGGGGGCAGATCCTGAAAAGATAATGGACCTCTGCTTTTATATACTGATTGCAGCAATATTCGGTTCACGGCTTTTTTATGTTGTTACAAGTCCGGAGATATTTTTAAAGGATCCTGTTGAAATACTTAAAGTATGGAACGGGGGCCTTGTTTTTTACGGAGGATTTATAGCAGCCCTTATTACAGGGATTATTTATCTCAGGGCAAAAAATATTCCTGTATGGAAAACAGCCGATATCATGGCCCCTTCAGTAGCACTTGCTCACTTTTTTGGAAGAATCGGATGTTTTTTTGCAGGCTGTTGTTATGGAAAATATTGTGATCTTCCCTGGGCTGTTACCTTTAACCATACTGATTCGCTTGCCCCAACCGGGATACCGCTTCATCCAACCCAGCTCTATTCAGCTCTCAACAATTTGGCAATTTTTTTCCTTCTTTGGTTTTTCCGGAAGCGCAAAAAATATGACGGCCAGATATTCTGGATGTACGTTCTGCTCTATGGGATCACCAGACCTGTTATTGAAACCTTCCGTGCCGATTTCAGGGGCGATTATATTTTCGGAAATCTATCGGTTTCCCAGGTTATTGGCGGGGGAATGGCTGTTCTTTCCGTTGTTATGCTGTTAATCTTAAGCAGGCGCGCAAAAACCAAATAGAAGATACTAATCCGAAATGTCTGAAATTCAATACAAAGACCTGAAAAGCCATATAAATAGCGCCGCTAAAGAAGGGTTTTCCCACCTTTATCTTATTTGCGGTGAAGAGATGTTATGCAAAACCGCTCTTGACGAGCTCCTCGATGCCATGCTCCCTGTCGCTTCATCAAGGGAAATGAACTATGAACCGGTAGATGGTACAAACGAGAATATATTCGATGCCATTGAGCGAGTTAATACATTTGCATTTTCCGCGGGCAGAAAAGTCGTCGCCTTCATTGATTCCAAAATATTTTATTCGAAAGATAATCAGGCAGCATTGCTGACCAGGGCAAAAGATGCATGTATTCAGAACGATATTAAAAAGGCCGCAAGATATTTTACGGGCATTATGTCACTGCTCAATCTTTCCTTTGATGATGTGAGTAAAGAAAACATAAAAGAGTCACTTAAAATTGATGAGAGCCTCTCCGATTATAATTGGATCGATGATATTATTGCTTATTGTATTGAAAATAATGTTAAATTATCAGGGGGGGAAGACAGTGCTGCTTTTTTGTTGACCGCCATTGAAAAAGGATTTCCAAAGGGAAACCATCTTATTATCTTAGCTGAACAGGCAGATAAAAGGCTTAACCTGTATAAGGCTTTAAACAAAAAAGGTATCATAATTGACTGTCAGGTTTCAAAAGGGGATTATAAAAGCGAGCGGGTTGCCCAGGAAAACGTTATTTCAGAAAGGATGAACGACATACTGTTAAAAAACGGCAAGACTATCGATAAGGATGCATATCTTGCCATGTATGAAATGACCGGATTTGACCTGCGGACCTTTTTGAACAATTTAGAGAAACTGATAGCTTATGCCGGGAAAAGAAAAAACATTACTGCAGGCGACGTTGAAACTGTTTTGGAGAGGACAAAAACAGATCCCATATATGAGTTTACAAATGCGGTATCCGACAGGAATCTTGAAAATTCACTTATGTTACTGGATTCTCTTCTTTACTCCGAAATACATCCCCTTCAGGTTCTTTCTTCAATAATAAACCAGATCAGAAAACTTATTTATCAAAAGGGATTTGCGGAAAGCCCTCACGGGAAGGCCTGGGATCCCGGCTTTTCGTATCCGCGCTTTTCTTCTGTCACCATGCCTGCCATAAGTGAGTACGAAAAGAATTTACTTAATGGTATTGAAGGCTGGGACAGGTATTTCGCGGATGAAGAGAAAGCTGAAAACAAAAAAAAGAAGCCGGTAAAAAAGAAAAGCACGGTATATTCCGACCTTTTTATTGCGAAAAAAGCCAAAAGTCCTTATCCTCTTTATCAGTTATTTAAGAAGGCGGAAAAGTTCAGAAAAGAGGAGCTTCTTTTTTGCTATGAAAAGCTGAAAAAAGCAGATTTGGAGCTTAAGTCATCAGGCAAGGATCCCAAACTCATATTGGTAAATGTTATCTTTCAAATTTGCCTGCAAAAATAAAAAGGTCCTTCTTAGTGCCTTCGTGTGAGAAATCAACTTTTTACGAAGCCGTCAATTCTGACGGGAAGGAATAACAAGAATATGCCAAAAACAAAGATTGTATGCACAATAGGCCCATCTAGCGAGTCTCCGGAAGTTTTGAGAGAGCTTATTTTGAACGGGATGAATGTGGCCAGATTGAATTTTTCCCATGGGACCCACAGTGAACATCTTGAAAAGATAAATACGATACGCTCTATTTCAGATGAACTTGGAGCCCATGTCGCCATACTCCAGGATCTTTGCGGCCCCAAGATAAGAGTTGGTAAAGTGCAAGAGCCGGGCGTGCGTCTTGATCCCGGTCAGGCATATGTTCTTACCAACAGGAATGTTGTGGGTGACAAGGAACGTGTTTCTGTTTCATATAAAAACCTGCCCTCGGATGTTAAACCGGGAGACAGGATACTTCTGGCGGACGGTATGATGGAGCTTGTTGTTGTAAAGACAAGAAAGAGCGACATATTTTGTAAAGTTGTAACCGGGGGTGTTCTTACTTCGAACAAGGGTATAAATCTTCCCACGGGTACAATCAAGGCTGACGCAATAACAGATAAAGATTACATGGACCTTCTCTTTGGCTTGAAAAATGATGTGGACTACATTGCCCTTTCATTTGTCAGGAGCGCAAAGGATATTCTGGGGCTGAAAAAAATAATAAAGAAGGAAAGGAAAAAAATTCCTGTTATAGCCAAAATAGAAAAACATGAGGCGCTTGATGATATTGAAGAGATAATGAGGGTGTCGGATGGGATAATGGTTGCTCGTGGTGATCTTGGTGTTGAGATACCCCTTGAAAGCGTTCCGAATATCCAGAAGATGCTTGTGAAAAAAGCCAATGACATTGGCAAACCGGTCATTATAGCCACCCAGATGCTTCGCTCCATGGTTAATTCTCCGCGCCCGACAAGGGCGGAGGCCAATGATGTGGCAAATGCTGTTTTGGACGGGACCGATGCGGTTATGCTTTCAGAAGAGACAGCGAGCGGGGAGTACCCTGTTCAGGCAGTTCAGTTTATGAGCAGGATCGCGGAGGATGCCGAAAAGAATTTTCCCCATGAAAAATATCTCAGGCTCATGCCCAAAAAGGATGTTTCAGAATCTGTCGCCTATGCCTGCTGTGTTCTGGCTGACCATCTTGATGCCAGTGCGATAGTTGCCACAACCCGATCGGGTTCAACAGCAGCACATATATCGAGGTTCAGGCCAAGAACAAGAATCATAGCCCTCTCTCCTGAAAAGAGCGCTGTCAGGCGCCTTGCCCTTTACTGGGGATGTCTGCCAAGCCTTGTTGTTGAGTTGAAAGGGCAGGATAATATGATGGATAATTCTGCTGCGTCTGCCCTTGATTCAGGTTATGTATCGAAAGATGACCTGGTTGTGATTACCTCGGGGTATCCTGAATATGTCGAGGGGACAACGAATATGATGAGAGTTGTAAGGCTTTAGCATAAAAAAAATATCGAAGTTCGTACATCGTACATCGAATATCGAAGGGTGGAAAGCGATGTGCGAAGTACGATGTTCGAAGTACGGAGAGAAACGATTATGGGATTTATCAGAGATCAGGAGGAGCGACTGGTAGTAGGTCTTTTGACTGCGAAATATCAGAAGAAAAATCTTCCTGTGCCCGATATTTGCGAATTGAAGCGCCAGGCTGCAAGAATAGTCGATGAGACTCATGGTATTGCCAGGGAAAGGGGAAAAAACGTGCTTTCAATCGTAAAGGATATGGCGAAAGAAATAAGAAAAAAATAGAAAGGGTTATCAATGGCAGGCGGCGACATATCAAAGCTCCGCATCAAAAAAACAGAAAGTATTGCGGAATCCGGGAAAAAGAAAAAAATCATTATAGTTTTGATAGCTGTATTACTTTTAGCTGTGACCGGGATTTTTTACAAAAAAGGCTTTTTAACGCCTCCTGTTGAAGTCCGGATCTCCAAGGTATTAAATATATATCCATCCCAGACATATACACTCCTTAATGCAAGCGGTTATGTAGTTGCCCAGCGAAAAGCCGCGGTTGCGTCCAAAATTACGGGACGGCTTATTTATTTAGGTGTTGAAGAAGGAAACAGGGTTAAGAAAGGCCAGGTAATTGCCAGGCTTGAAAATGACGATGCCGTTGCGGCAAGAAACAGAGCTTTGGCCAACGTCAATTCCGCCAAATCTGCCCTGGAACAGGCTATGGCCGAGTTCGATGATGCTGAATTGAACTTAAACAGGATGTTAAAGCTCTCTGAAAAGGGAAGCGTGGCAAGATCTGAAAATGATATTGCCGAAGCAAGATGGAAAAAGGCAAAAGCCGCCGTATCAGCCCAGAAGTCTTCAACCAAGGCCAGTGAAGCAGCGCTAAAGGAAGCCGAAGTACAGCTTGATTACGCTACTATAA
>JAHJJB010000020.1 GCA_018823005.1 Pseudomonadota bacterium
GATCTGAATATCAATTGGCAATTTCCGAATTTAAGAAATTACATATTTGCCTTCGTCTCTCTTTTTGTATTTCTGCTTATCATCTATGGAAACAGTTTCCACTGTGAATGGCAGTTTGATGATATCCCGAATATCGTCGAAAATGTAAATGTCCACATGAAGAGCCTCTTCTGGACGGATATAAAGAAATCTTTCCACATCACTCCTGCACAAGGGTTGCCGAGACCTGTTGCTTATCTCAGCTTCGGCCTTAATTATTATTCCGGCGGCCTTGATGTTTTCGGATACCACGTGGTGAATTTCGTCATACATTACATAGCGGCTGCGTTTTTATTTCTCTTTATATTCAACACATTAAATCTGCCGCTCCTTAAAGAGAAATACCGTCACATTGCTTATCCCGTCGCGCTTCTGGCTGTAACTCTGTGGGCAACCAATCCCGTCCAGGTAAATGCCGTTACTTACATCGTGCAAAGAATGACCAGCCTGTCCGGAATGGCTTACATAATGAGCATGTACTTTTATTTGAAAGGCAGAACCTCTGACAGCCTCCCGCGAAGCATCCTTTTTTTCATGCTGTGCGTCCTGTCCGCCCTTTTATCCTTTGGTTCAAAGGAAAATGCCGCTATGCTGCCGGTCAGTCTGTTCCTGTACGATTTATTCCTTATTCAGGGAGTCACACGGGAGACTCTAAAGAAAAACATTATCATATTTATTATTCCCCTCCTTTTATTGATTACACTGGGCTCGGTATACCTTAATTATTCCCGCATGATCTTCGTAAATTACAGCCAATGGACTTTTACACTCCAGGAGAGGCTGTTAACCGAGCCGAGGGTGATACTCTATTATATTTCACTTTTGCTTTACCCGGTTAGTTCACGTTTAACAATAGATCATGATATTGATATCTCACGATCCCTGTTCGACCCTTTTAGCACGCTGATCGCCATTCTCGTCATCATTTCACTTATTGGTTACGCTTTATATACTTCCGGAAAGAGGCCCCTTATAGCTTACTGTATCATCTTTTTTTTCCTGAACCACCTTATCGAGGGATCATTCATTGTTTTGGACCTGATCTTTGAGCACAGGAATTACCTCCCTTCCATGCTTCTGTTTGTTCCCGTGGCCATTTTATTAATCAATGTTCTCGATTATTTTGCTTACAGGAAATCAGTTCAGTTCATCATGGCATCGGGAATGATTTTCGTTATTGCGGCACAGGCCCACACTGTTTCCATCCGCAACGATATTTTCAGGTATGACAGGCTGTTGTGGGAAGACAATGTGAAAAAAACGCCTAACCTCAGCCGCCCCCACGGGGCTTTGGGAAAAATATATTTTGATGAAGGCAATTATGGCGCGGGAGTCATGGCAAATTATAAGGCTTTACAGTTGGGACGTTATCCCAATTATATGCAGCCTGCCCTGTATAACTGCAATCTGGGTAATTATCTCCTTGTCATGAAGAACAATGAAGATAAGGCCTTGTTCCATTATGAGCAGGCGCTGAAACTGCAGCCCCACATGCCGGTTGCGCATTATGGAGTGGCCATGGTGATGTTAAGAAAAGGGGCATTAAATCTTGCTTATGAAAACATCCGGCAGGCTATCTTATACAAGCCGAATTACGCCCTCTTCCATAATACCCTTGCTTTAATTCATCTTAAGAGAGGCGATTATGACGAGGCAATAAAAGAAGCTGATAAGTCGATTGGCCTGTCAGAATATTATTTCACCCCTCCTCTGGCCGTCAAGGCCGAAGCTTTCAGGCTCAAAGGCAACCCGGGCGGTTCAATTATTTACTGGGAAAAATTTCTTGGCTATGATCCCGGCAACTTAAGCGCGCGACTCGCTCTTCTCGAACTTTACGATTTAAAAGGCAAGAAGGAAAAGCTCATCCCGATTATCGGTTCTCTTCTTTTCCTGAAAGGCAAAAAAAGTTTGGCTGTCATGATAGATGAAATGGCGGATAGAAAAGATCTGGTACATACGCCTGATAAAAAAGTGGTTCTTCCGATAATTGAAAAGAGTTTAAAAAAGGTGCCGTAATTTGAGGTTGCGCAAAGCTTTTAAAAAATGAACTGGAAATGGGAGAAATCAAACGGATATTTTCCCGGTTTCTTTTCTGCAGATCTTTAATTCCCGCTACGTGGTCGGCAAGACCCAGTACCCGGTGGCGGTGGTTATGGCAACACCCTGTACCGTTCTCACTGAAATAAGAATTCCCGCAGTTCCAGATGCGGCGGCTGTCAGACTGAAATCAGTACCGACATTCGTGCTCAGAGATGCAATAATTGAAGCTATAGAGGGCTGAACGCCCGCACCTTCAACCAGCTTTTTTGCATACACGGAACTTGCCCTCCCCTTCATTTCAGCTATTGCTCCTGATGCGGCTTTAACTCTTGCGGCGTCCTGCATATCCTGATATTTCGGTATTGCAATTGCGGCAATGATACCAAGGATCAGAAGAACAGCAAGAATCTCAATCAGAGTAAAACCCCGCTGATTTCTCAATGTATCTGTCAACATTCTTAACGCCTCTTATTTCAAAAAGTTATAATCCTTGATCAACTTACCGACATTCCCTGACATAATCAGGCATCACCGTTTTGAGACCTTTTAAGAGCATTCTTGAACGAATATCATTAATTTTTTGGGTCAGAAAAACTATGAAAATAAGGGAAAGGGAGTTATGCAAAGCTCTCAAATAGAAATAAGCCGGGAGAAATTCAACACCTTTTCTCCCGGTTATGTTTCAGCAGTTAAGAACACTTAATGGACTCGTAAAAAGCCTTACATTTGGAAGTCGGACAAAGTCCGAATCATACAACGATAACTTTTGTCCGCTTAATGACCTTCCGGTTGTAAGTGCCAGCTATGTAGTCGGCAGGACCCAGTATCCGGTGGCAGTTGTTATGGCAACACCCTGTACCGTTCTAACTGAAACAAGTATTCCCACAGTTCCCGATGCAGCAGCTACCACACTGAAATCGGTACCGACATTCGTGCTCAATGATGCAATAATGGAAGCTATAGAAGGGTTGGCTCCCGAACCTTCAAGCAGTTTTTTTGCATACACGGAACTTGCCCTGCCCTTGATCTCGGCTATTGCTCCTGACGCAGCTTTAACTCTTGCGGCATCCTGCATATCCAGATATTTCGGTATGGCAACTGCGGCAAGAATACCAAGGATTACCAGGACAGCAATAATCTCAATTAGAGTAAAACCTCGCTGATTTCTCAATACTTTTTTCAACATTTCCATCACCTCCAGCTATGTTTATTTATTCAGATATGTTATAATGCCGGATCAGGTTACTGGCTTTTCCGTAAACAATCAGGCATCGCTGCTTTGAGGCTCTTACATAAAATCTGTAAAATCTCCGATAAAATACCTACCTCAGTTGTTCCATAAATGCAACATATATTTGCTATATTTATAACATATAATCTTATTTTCTAACTGGTTAATGACCAACTGGAAACAAGTTTCGGGCAAACCCACGAAAATCCCCAGGATTTACAACGTTGTCGCAAAAAGGATCTTTTCCTGATCGAAATTAGTTGACCATTTTGGTCAAATCCCACATGGGCAGGAAAATGGCCATCGCAAAGAAACCGACTACGGCTGCCAACCCCACCAGCAGAATAGGCCCGATTGCATCAGACAGACCCTTGACTGCATAATTGACCTCGTCATCGTAATGGATCGCAACCTGACGAAGCATATCCTCGATATTTCCCGACTCCTCGCCAATGGCCACCATATCCACGACCATCGGGGTGAAGTATTTAGCCGCGCCCAGAGGTCCTGAAATCCCCTGGCCTTCCTGAATCCTCTCGCGAACCCGGTCGAACTCATAGGAGATCGCCGCGTTGCCTATCGTACCGGATATGATCTCCATCGTCTGCATTACGGGGATACCGCTCGCCTGCAGGATGGCAAAAATACTGGCAAAACGGGACATTGCCGCCTTCTGTAGCAGGGGGCCGAAGAGAGGGAGTTTAAGAAAAAGCACATCCCGTGCGTAACGTCCGGCGGCCGTTTTTAAGTAAGCTCTCAATACGACTATCAACAGGACCGAGCCTCCGATCAGAATGAACCAGTAATTGGCAATAGCCTGATAGAGAAACATCGCGACCTTCGTTGGCAGAGGCAAAGCCATCCCTGTTTTCGCGAATATGCTTGCGAATTTGGGTATGACGAAAGTCAGAAGGACGAAAAATGCGATTCCGAGGGCAGCCAGCACCATAATCGGATACTGCATAGCGGACTTGATGTCCGACTTTATCTTGGCCTCATGTTCGATGATGTCTATCAGACGCTCCAAAATATCGGGAACGGTCCCGCTGGCTTCGCCCGCATTGATCATGCTGAGGTACAGGGGAGGAAAAATTGACGGGTGTTTCTGCATAGCCCCGTAGAGCGTAGCGCCAGACTTGATATCCTGACCGATGGCTGTTATAACTTTCTTAAGCGTCTTGTTCTGCGTCTGATGTTCCAGAACCTGCAGCAGTCTCAGGATGGATACGCCCGCCTGCATCATCGAACGGAACTGCTTGGTAAAGAGGATCAGATCGGCAATCTTCACGGTAGCCAGGCTATCCTCGATTCTGGCAAGGAAGGAGCCGCCGCTTCCCGTCTTAACAGCCTCGGTAATCTTCGATGGAATGTATCCTCTCGATAGTATAATGCTTTCAGCCATAGCCATCGTGTCGGCTTCGACCGTCCCCGAAACGTTCGTTCCATTTTCGTTTATCGCCTGATAGGAAAAATTCGGCATGCCGTTACACCATGACCGCCGAGGCGGCCTCCTCCAGTGTCGTAATCCCCTGAAGGACTTTGCTCGTGGCATCATCCTTAAGGGTCCGGAGCTTCCCGGCGGCAATTGCCGCCCGCGTGATATCCTGCGACGATTTCCGCTTCAGAATCAGCTCCTGGATCAATTCATCGTTGACGAGAACTTCAAAGAGGCCCGTCCGTCCTTTGTAGCCGGTATTCAGGCACTGATAGCATCCTTTTCCGCGCATGAAATTCGCCTCTTTCGTATCTACCAGCCCCCAGGCTTCCAGGGCCGCCTCCTTTGGTCTGTAGGATTCCTTGCAGTAGGGGCAGACTGTCCGCACGAGGCGCTGGCCAAAAGAGACCAGAAGCGCCGAGGCAACGAGGAAGGGTTCGACTCCCATATCGATAAAACGGGTTATCGCTCCGGCGGCATCGTTTGTGTGGAGAGTGCCTAGTAGACGGTGTCCTGTTTGAGCGGCCTGGATTGAGATCTCAGCTGTTTCGGAATCGCGGATCTCGCCCACCATAATAATGTCCGGATCCTGGCGAAGGACTGCCCGGAGGCCACTCGCAAAAGTCATTCCCGCCTTACGGTTGAGCTGTACCTGGCGAATGTTTGCGATACGGTATTCAACCGGGTCTTCCAGCGTGATGATGTTCGTATCTTCCTGATTGAGTTCGTTAAGGATGGAGTACAGGCTTGTGCTTTTGCCGCTGCCCGTGGGTCCGGTGCTAAGAATCATGCCGTAGGCTTTGCGGACCATGATATCGATCTTGTCACGGTCTGTTTTTACCATCCCGAGCCGGTCGAGTGTATAGACGCCCGAACTCATGTCCAGAAGCCGCATAACGACATTCTCTCCGTAGATCGTCGGCATGGTGGAAACGCGTACGTTAATCTCCCGTTTTTCCATCCTCAGAGTAAAGCGGCCATCCTGAGGAATCCTCGAAACTGTTATGTCCATGTTCGCAAGGATCTTAAGCCTTGCAATAATCGGCAATACAAGTGATTTGGGCGGGGAAGGCACCCCGTGGAGCTTCCCGTCCATCCGGAAGCGGAGCTGAACACTGTTCTGCTGGGGGCTGATATGTATGTCGCTCGCTCCCTCCCGGACCGCCTGGGAAAAGATGGAATTCACAAGGCGAATCACAGGCGCTTCACCGGCCATATCCTGCAGCGATGCAACCTGAATCTCTTCTTCGGAAACCATTTCCGGAGACTTCTCGGCTTCGGCTTCGATGTCCATGCTTTCCATTACGCTGCTCACGCCCGACTGCATCCCGTAGAGGCCGCTGATCAACTGGTTCATTTCCCGTTCAGTGCAAACGACCGGTCCCACTTCGGAGTTGGTGGAAACCTCTATTGTGTCAAGAGCGCTTATATCAAGCGGGTCCGTCATGGCAACGATCAGGAGACGCCCCTTTTGCTGAAGCGGCGCGACCTGGAGCTTCTGCGCGATCTCGACCGGAATCAGCCGGGCAAGATTCATGTCGATAGGATAGCTGTCGGGGTGGTATTTCTCAATCTTGAGCTGCTTACTCAGAACCTCCGCAATCTGTCCCTCGTTGATTACCCCCTGCCGGCTTAAATACTGCCCCAGCTTAAGGTCGGCCTTCTTGTGCTCCGCAAGGGCCTGCATTAGCTGCTCCTTTGTTATGAGCTTGCTCTCAACGAGCATTTCTCCCAGTCTTTTTTTTGTGATCATATGTTACACCCCTTATATCTCCATGGGCTTATAAAATGTTCAGTCTGCAAAATAGATAACATCCTTCGGCTGGTTATAAATAATTTCGGCACCGGATACCAAACCTGCGGACAGATTCCGCAGCGCATCCATCGCCTCCTTCTCGCCGGAAAAACTGCGATTTAAGACTATCAAAAACGAGAGGCCTTTCCGGCTGTTCCACGATGGAATCAGGCGGATGCCCGGCTGATCTGCAGGATAATCCTTTAACAGTTTATACGCCTCGTTAAGATCGGCCTTTTGTGCGATCTGAACCCATGTTTTACCGGATGCCAGAGGACTGGTTTTTGCCTGTATGGCGGGAAAGCAGATCTTCTCACCTGCCCTTACCCAGTCCATGTTTCTGATATGAGGGTTCGCCCTGATAATCGCCTGAAACCGGACTGTCTCGATACCTCCGTAAATATCCTGCAACAGGCCGAACACTGTTCCTCCTTTGCGGATCTTAAGACACCCGAGATTGCCGGGCAACACCGGAGGTGTTGGGCTTACTGTGCTGATTGACACCTCTTGCAAGGGTTGAACCGGTACTGTCATGTCCGGTTTGGATGCAATAGTTATATTTTCACGCATTCCCGGTTGTTTGGCTATTGGATTCGTTACGGATACTGGCTTTGTGCCGTTTAATACACTGGGCATGAATGCAGCAAATGTAAGAATCGCTAATAACAGGCACATGAAAAGGCTCGCTGTCGCCCATCTTCCCTTCCGGGTCGGTTCCGGCATCAGCCGCCCTGAGGCTGAACGGGCCAGAAACCAGTCTGCCCTGATCCGGTTTTGAATGATCAGCGTAAGCAGTATTTGATGGCACAAGGTAATGACCTTGCGGGGATAGCCGCCGGTTGCCCTGTATACCGCCCAAAGCCCGGAAATGGTAAAAATTTCCGGCATCCCGGCAGGACGGCCGGCCCGTGCCAGACGGAAGTGTATCATGGCTCTCATTTCACGGAATTTAAGGGGCTTCAAAAGGTAATATTGATTGATCCTGTCGGCAAAATTCGCGTGAGTTTTCAGTATCTGCCCGAATTCGTTCTGGGCAAAGACGACTATCTGGAGAAGCTTCCATTCATTCGTTTCGTAGTTGAGAAACTCGCGCAGGATCTCCAGACAGAATTCAGGGAGTTTCTGTCCCTCGTCGATGATCAAAACGACCGTTTTTTTTTCGTCAACCCCTTTGAAGAAGAGATTATTTTTAATGCTTTCCTTTAGTTGCCATTCGCTGTCTGCCGCTCCGACGGATAGTCCGAAGGTGATTGCAACGGTGGCCAGAAACTCGCGGGGAGTACTGAACGAGGGATCGAGTATCAGGTGGGTTACCACCTCGTTCCGGTCTTCTTCAGATTCAGAAAATCTAAGGATCAGCTGCCGGCAGAGAGTGGTCTTTCCGGTTCCCACTTCCCCCATGACGACGTTAAGACCCCGGCGTAAACGTATTGACAGTTCCAGTTGCTGGAGACAGGCCAGATGTTCCGTAGACTGGAAGAAAAATTCAGGCTCAGGCGAATTGGAGAAAGGCTCCTTGTTCAGGTTGAGGATCTTGAAATAATCCATTTAATCACTCCCCAAAGCATGTCACAATGATGGCTCTTCTCCCCATTAACTGGAATCCTTGAATCCTAATAAAATTATTTTGCTGCCGGCGGTGCCTGAGTTACCGTCGAGGACTGGAAAGGCTGCAGGATCCTCGGGGTGATGAAGATCAGCACTTCCTCCATCGATTCGCCCTTACTATCTCCCTTGAAAAGCCAGCCCAGGGCAGGAATCTCCTTCAGCCACGGGATACCGCTGTTGCCACCCGAGACTCTTTGCTTCGTCAGACCCGAGATTACGATTGTCTCCCCGTCCCTCACAATCAGAGCGGTCTCCGTCTGTTTCTTGATGATGAAGGGGTTCCCCTGCACGGTCCGTGATGTGTCAACTTCGTCTTTATTCACGAGGATCTTCATCGAGAGATTCAGCCCGTCGATTACGTGAGGGGTGATCTCTAAACGCAAAACCGCATCCTCGAACTTGACCTCCTGATTGCCGTCTTTGTCAATTGAAACGTAGGGAACCCTCTCCCCGTTTTCC
>JAHJJB010000244.1 GCA_018823005.1 Pseudomonadota bacterium
GCATATTAAAAGCAAGAAAAGTAGCCGAAATAACCATGGAAGAAGTCAGGGTTTCAGTAAAAATATAGAAAAGAAAAGCTGCCATGTCCGAAGAAACAGAAGATATTTATGAGGTTCATCTAAAAGACGTGTTTGAAGGTCCGATGGATCTTCTCATTCATCTGATTAAAAAGAACGAGGTTGACATTTATGATATCCCGATCGCCCTTATAACGGATCAATATCTTCAATATATTGACTGGATGAAGTCGATGAACATTGACATAGCCGGCGATTTTCTTCTTATGGCTGCGACCCTGACGCATATTAAATCAAAAATGCTTCTTCCTGTGAATGAAAATGGAGTTGATGATGAAGATGACCCGCGCATGGAAATTACAAGACCTCTTCTTGAATACCTCCAGATGAAATCGGCCGCTGAAAGACTTTCTGAAAGAGATATCCTGGGAGATAAGACTTTCAGCAGGATTCTTGACAGGAAAGATCTGCCGATAGACAATGAAGACAGGATTATCAAAGTCGGGCTGTTTGAACTGATGGATGCATTCCAGAAATTGCTCGAAAAGATTCCGGCTTCCAGGAGAATTGATTTTACAACAGATAAAATTTCTGTAAAAGATAAGATTAACGAGCTTGTGGATATATTCGAAAAAAAAGGAAGCGTTACATTCGATCAGCTTTTTAATGAAAATGCCACAAAAAGTGAGCTTGTTGTAACTTTTCTTGCAATACTCGAAATGGTGAAGCTTGCTCTGATAGGAATCGCCCAGAATGTTCAAACAGGTGTGATCAGGCTTTTTTATTTATGATTAATTGGTGATATCAGGATACTATGACTATTCCAAACGAACAAGAGCTGAAAAACATCATAGAGACCCTGCTCTTTGTAGCAGACACGCCCCTTTCAACGGACCGGATTAAAAGTATCGTTCCTGCCGGCACTAAAGAGATTAAAGATGTCCTTTTCTTGCTTGCCAGGGAATATGAGGAGAGAAAAGGTGGATTTTCCCTTGTTGAAGTAGCGGGAGGGTACCAGATACGCACCAGACCCGAATATGCCGAATGGATAAGAAAGCTGGTACAGCCCAACCCTCTGCGAATGAGCAAAGCCGCCCTCGAGACCCTGACAATCATTGCATACAAACAACCTGTCATCCGGAGTGAAATAGAGCACATAAGAGGTGTCGACAGCGGGGGTATTCTCAGAATGCTGCTTGAACTCAAATTAATACGTGTCCTTGGAAGAAAAGAGATACCGGGCCGCCCTCTCATCTACTCGACAACAAAGCGTTTTCTCGAGATATTCGGATTAAAAGATTTAAAAGACCTTCCGACTCCTGAAGAAATAAAGGGGCTTGTAAATCCCCAGATTCCTGAAAATCAACACCCGGATCAGCTTCCCCTTATAGTCACTGAAGACCCTGAGAGCGTTCCAAAGGATACTCTCATAAACGAGAATGAAAAAATTAGCTTGACTTGAAACTCTTTAAGTCGTTATTTAATTAAAAAAAGGAATACCTTAACGGGCGGTTAACTCAGCGGGAGAGTGCTACCTTCACACGGTAGAAGTCACTGGTTCAAACCCAGTACCGCCTACCAATCAATGATTTCGGCGCCCTCCTCCATCCTTGGCTCGATTAAGATGGTTCTGTTGCTCCAACCTAGGGGTTCGTTTTTAAATGTTTACTGAATTCCTGAAGAGCCTTTGTTACGGGAATGGCAAACCCTAACCCTTCGAATTTACCTGATATCCGCATCATGGTATTTATGCCGATGACTTTGCCGTCATCCGTAATCAGCGGTCCCCCGCTGTTTCCGGGGGATATTCTTGCATCCGTTCGGATGTAGTCGCGGTCATATCCGGACAGGACCCCTGAGCTTACCGAATCGACATCTCCGAGGGGACTTCCGATGGCAAAGACTCTCATTCCTTGAATGAACTGGTTGGGTGCGCCTGATTGAAGGTACGGAGATCTGCACTGATCGATCCTCAGGAGAGCCAAATCGAGATCGTTACTTACCGAGACAAGATTGGCCTCAAGCGCTGTTTTGTCTTTCAGCAGGACGACAAACTTCCGGTCGTGTTCAGCCATTCTGGTTTTCTTGGTTAATTCTCCCTTCTCCCGCCGGTATTTCGATATCTTTTCTTCGAATTCGCTCTTTCGTTTCCTGAACCGCGCCTCGTAGAAATCATATTGCTCAGACTGCCTCTGATAGCTTTGCAGGGCTGTCGCCCTGGCATTCGGATTTCTCATGCGCTCAATGTTGCTTTTATACTCATCCAGACTGATTTTCATCCCTTTCAGCTGTTTTTCTTCCCCCGTCATGGTTGCGTGATAATCTTCTATCCACTGATCCGCCCGGCCGATATCCTCTTCCGTTTTTTTCATTTCGGTTTCATTCAACCTCAGCAAATGTTTATTCGTCAAAATGTAGCCGTTCTCATTGATGAAGAATCCTGATCCCTGTCTTATCGATGTCTTAATGGTAACGGTGCTGAGGGAGGCCTTCTCAATATCGCTTTTCGGCCGATATTTATCCGTCAAATCCATTTCGATATCTCTAAATCCGGAAGGTTTTGAAGATGTCCCGCCTTTGTCTTTGATGATTTCCATTTTCCCAACGTTATCCGGCGGGGGCGAGTCCGTTATCACCATGTTACCATTCTTATCTTTGTATATATAAATCTCGGCTTCTGCAGTCGCTCTAAACAACATCACACAGAAGAATAACAAAGGCATTACCGATAAATAGCAATATTTCCGCCGCATGTTTATTTCTTCCTTTCTTGAAATTGGGTTCAGCCATTACAGGCCGATCAATAATGACGGCTTCGCCTGTTGCAGATAATGCTATTTTTTTTTGCAGAGGCGAGGTCTATGTTTAAACCGTATGGATTTGGCATTTGAGATGATTTCATTTTGTTCGCCATGTAGATCTCCTAATAGGATGAATCGTAAATTGTAGCGGCAGGTTAACACGATTGCCGTTTTAAATCCACAATGAAAAACATAAATGACAAAAGGATGCTATTTGAAATTGACAAACAAAGCTCTCATGGGATAAGCGTAATCAATATTAGCAAAATCACCCACCTTGTTCGGGAAAAAGACTTGAGAGGCCGGGTCGGAGTGTGTCATAAACTATGAAACCAGAAAGGATGGTACCATGAGCAACC
>JAHJJB010000021.1 GCA_018823005.1 Pseudomonadota bacterium
GTTGAATTTATTCCAGCCTGTGTTCTATTGTCAGTTCTTGTTACTTTTGGCCTTATGAACAAGAATAATGAGATTGTGGCACTAAAAAGCAGCGGTGTTAGTATATTTTATCTGTTAAGATCTATTCTTGGAATTGGCACTTTTTTCTTTATTGTGATTATTCTATTATCTGAAGCAGTTGTTCCTATAACAAAGAATAAAGCTGAAAGCATATGGGCAAAAGAGGCCAAAAAAAAATCAACTGCAACCCTTAAAGAGAAAGATATTTGGATCAAGGGTAATTATTCAATTTCTCATATAAAATATTTCAACTCAAAAGATAAAACCATACAGGGAATTACTCTTAATTATTTTGATAAAAATTTCAATGTGACAAGAAGAATTGACAGCGAAAAAGGAGTTTTTAAAGAAGGAAATTGGTTTTTATATGATACTTTAGAACAAAAATTTGATGAAGGGGGCAGGATTTATTTTCATAAGGAACTTGTTGTTAAGCTCGATTTTTCTCCTGATGAACTGGGAAGAGTCGCCGTTAAATCTGAGACAATGAGCATAATAGAGCTTTATAATTATATAAAAAGGATTGAATCTGAAGGATATGATGCAACAAAATACCAGGTTGATTTTTATTCCAAAATCGCTTTTCCCTTTGTCTGTATAATAATGTGTATTGTAGGTACGGGCATATCGCTAAGAATAAGTTCTAAAGAAAGTCTCCCCGTAAATATAGTCTATGGAATAGGAATAGCTTTTTTATACTGGGTATTTTACAGCTTCTGTCTGTCACTTGGAGGGGGAGGGATGCTTAATCCTCTGCTTGCCGCTTTGATTCCGAATCTTTTGTTTTTATGTTTTGGTATTATTACGCTTCTTAATGCCGATTAGTTTTTTCTTTAATGATTTATTCTTTAGATATTTTTATCATATTTCATGAATGCAATCAGAAAAAAAATTGAGAAGGTAATGTATTCTGAAGAAAAAAGCCGGTTTTTTTCATTTGAGTTCCTTTTGCTCGTTGCATCCGCTTTCTATAGTGTAATAATAAGGGTAAGAAACAGATTATACGAATTGAAGATACTCGAACAAAATAAGCTTCAATGTAAAGTCATTTCTGTAGGAAATATAACTGTCGGCGGAACAGGCAAGACCCCCATGACTATTTATCTTGCCGAAAAGCTAACACTGCTTGGCTATAAAGTTGTCGTGGTAAGCAGAGGTTACAAGGGTAATTTTGAGAAGAAGGGCGGGATAATAAGTAACGGGAAAGAAATACTAATGGGACCTGATGATTCCGGTGATGAGCCTTTTCTGATGGCAGCCAAACTTAAAAATATACCTGTTGTTGTGGGGCAAAACAGGTATAATGATGGTCTGATTGCTGTAAGAAATTTTAATCCGGATATCATCCTTATGGATGACGGTTTCCAGCACCGCAAACTTTTCCGTGATATCGATATCCTTCTTTTAGACTCAAAGCGACCGTTCGGAAACGGACGGCTTCTTCCGGGAGGGATTTTAAGAGAGCCGGCTGCATCAATAAAAAGGGCCAATACCTTTATCCTTACAAGGTCTTCTTCAGATATAACGGCGGCGCGCAATGCGATAAGAACAGTTTCAAATATGCAGCCTGTTTTCGAGGCTTACAACGCCTCCTATTTTTTCAGAGTTCCAAAAGGTGTTGTAGCGGATCCGGTTGCCTGCTTCCGAAGTCAACTTTCGCATGATTTGGGCCATTTTGCCAAGAAAAAGGTAGTGGCTTTTTCCGGAATAGCAGGAAACAATAATTTTAGGAAGACTCTTTCTGAATCAGGGTGCGATATTCCCGAATTTTTTGATTTTCCCGACCATCACAGGTACTCGGAAGATGATATGGGAAAGATCTCAAAGGCTGTCAGGGATAATGTGGCTGAGTTTGTCATGACAACAGAAAAGGATTTTGCGAGGATGGGCGGGAAATTCGGATTTCCGGTTGATCTTGTTGTCGTTGGTGTAAAAATGTGCTTAAAGGATGAAAAGTCTTTTACGGAATTTATATTGAACAAGGTCTGACGGCTTCGTAAGATGCCCATCAACTTTTGTCATTCCCGCGAAAGCGGGAAACCAGTTTAACTGAGATAATCTGACTAAGATAGGATTAGATAGCCGGCTATGTCTTTATTCCGGGTACTCTATTATAAAGATTAATAACATGTTGTCAGGATTCCATAAATGATAGTACTTGGTTTATCGGGCGCTCTCACGCATGATCCGTCAGCGGCGTTATTCGTTGACGGGAAGCTTGTTGCTGCTGCTGAAGAGGAGCGTTTTATAAGGGAAAAACATGCAAAGAGTAAAATACCTTATAATTCAGCCAAATTCTGCCTTGATCATGGTAGTATCTCACCTGAGGAGATAGATTGCGTGGCCTTCCCCTTTGCTCCCATAGGCCTTTTAAGACCGGACAGATGGCATTTTGCGAAAAAGTACTGGTATGCGCCGGACAGGGCACTTTCGGCGATTTTTAACGGGAACCGGCACTTCCGCCGAAACAGAAACAAGGTTTTTCAATTAATGGACAAGCTTGGAATAAATAAAGAAAAAACCCCGTTTGCACCGGTCGAACACCACCTTGCCCATGCAAGCAGTGCCTATCATCTGAGCGGCTTTAAGGAAAAAACGGCGATCCTCGGAATCGACGGTAAGGGGGAATATGCCACAACCTTTTTCGGATATGGTGAAAACGGTGCCATACACAAGATAAAGGAGTTTTTTGATCCCGATTCGCTCGGAGGTGTTTACGGAGCTCTTACACAGTATCTCGGTTTTGAAATGCTGGACGGCGAGTTCAAAGTCATGGGGATGGCACCCTACGGGAATCCCAATAAATTCGATTTTTCAAGGCTCATCAGATGTGACGGGAAGTCGATTGAAGTCGATACCGATATGGTCAACACCATTGGACTCAGACGTTATAAACAGGACGGGATCGGATATTACTTCGGGAAAAAGATGGTTGAATGGCTTGGGCCAAAAAGGGAAGGGGATGAAATAGACGACCCCTATGTCCACTATGCGGCCGGGATGCAGAAACTTCTCGAGGATATTTCACTTCAACTGATCGAAACCTATTTAGGCGGCATACTGCGCGAGACCGGAAAAATCTGCTTTGCCGGGGGTGTGGCTCTCAATGTGAAGCTTAACCAGCGCATTATAGATCTTCCTTATGTAAAGGAATTGTTTGTCCAGCCAGCGGCGAGCGATGCAGGGACCGCAATAGGAGCGGCATCGTATGTAGCAAATGAAGCAGGCGACAGGATAGAAAAACTTGAGCACGTCTATCTCGGGCCTTCATATACTACTGATGAATGTATCAATGCCTGTAAAGATCGCCCTGAAAAGCCCGCCTGGGAGATCATCGGTAACGCTCCTGAAACTGCGGCAAATATTCTTGCGGAAGGAAATCCTCTTGCTTGGTTTCAGGGGAGGATGGAATTCGGACCTCGTGCTCTTGGCAATCGCAGTATTCTTGGTGATCCAAGCAGAGAAGGCATCGCCGAGCTTATAAACACACAGATAAAATACAGGGAGCGATGGCGACCTTTTTGCCCCAGCATTCTTGACTCTGCCGCATCTGATATTCTGCAGACGAATCATCCGGCGCCTTATATGACCTTCACTTTTTCTGTTGCCGAACACTGGAAGGGCAGAATTCCCGAGGTGGTTCACAAAGACGGCACAGCCCGTGCACAGGTGGTATCAAGGAACACAAACCCCAAATATTACGCTCTGATAGAAGAGCTTGAAAGACTGCGGGGGGTGCCGGTTGTTCTAAATACGTCGCTCAACAGGAGGGGTGAGCCTATGGTCTGTAGTCCGACGGATGCCCTGAACATGTTTTATGGTTCCGACCTGCAGTATCTTATAATGGAAGATCTCCTGATCCGGAAACAGGGATGAAAACTATTATTGCAATAAATTCTCTATGATCCTGCACGCGAAAGCAGCGCCTCCCTGCCTGCTCTTCATGTAATTTCCGGCTCTGGATATGACTTTTTTGCGGGAGATAGGATTCTCCATAATTTCAAATAGAGCATCCGATACGCCATGCCAATCATCAGCTATGCGCAGCAGCCCTTCTTCTGCAATACCTTGGCCTATCCAAGAGAAATTATCCCAAAAGGGACCTGTTACTGGGACAATTCCGCAGTTCAGGGTTTCAAGAAAATTCTGGCCTCCAAGGGGAGCGAGACTTCCTCCCAGAAATGCCGCATCTGCGTATCTGTATGCATTGAGAAGCTCACCGAAGGTATCCCATAGTATCACGCTTCCCTTTTCAGCAGGTTTTGACATGTTGGACTTAAGAACCCATCTGATGTTCATGCTGGTAAGAGCCTTTCTCCAGTCTGGGATTCTGTTCATATGCCGAGGAAAGAGGCCTATGATTGTTTCAGGTTTACGTTTGAAAATATCGAGAATGATTTTTTCGATGAAGGCTTCTTCCGCTTCTCTTACGGAACCGAGAACTATGAAAGATGAGTCTTTTCCAAGGATATTGTCAACAGTATCAGGGATATTCCCAGCCGTTTCTTTCTTTCCGAATCTGTCGAATTTGATATTAGGCATTACTTTGACCATTTTACTTCCGAAAAGTTTTCCGAAACGCTCGGTATCCTCTTCCGATATCGCACATATCAAATCGGGTTTTATGGAATTCCAGAATGATTTCCAGATAAGATATTTTTTAAGACTTTTTTCAGTCATTCGTCCGTTTATTACAACAGTTTTACATCCATATTTTTTCAGTGCGGAAAGATGTCCCGGCCACATTTCCGATTCCAAAAGAACCATGACCTTTGGATTGATGGTTTTTACAGCTTTTTCCATTATAGAGGGTGAATCGAAAGGAAAGAATGATACACGGCAAGCAATATTTTTTCCCTCTGGGAGGGAATTTGCCGAGCGCGAAAGAATATCAACGCCCTGCCTTGTTCCTGACGTAAGCAGTATACTCAAGGTTTCTCCCGGTTCGAATCTGTTAATTATCTCTTCAACAAGATAAGCCTCACCCGCCGATGCAGCCTGTATCCATATATCGGCTTTTTGAAGTTCTTCGTTTTTCCCTATGCGCTGATCATATCCGTCCGCAAGCCTTTTATTTAAACGCAGAAAAGGCATGACCATCTTCCATATGATGTCATATTTGAAGAATGCGGATTTTATCAACAAGCTTTGTTTCATGTGATGGTTAACTTTAATAATGCTCTTTTTGGCCATAAAAAAAACTCAATATAGCCATAAAATAATGGGAATATTTACAGTATTTTTATATTATATAAGTAGGTTAGCGCGGCACGACCCCATTACCACGTTCCTTTTTCCATACCAGCTGGTATAAAATTCATAACTCATCGATGATATGGACGGTAGTAAAATATAGAAAAAGCATAAAATATTTATTCGTATTGTGAAATGCCATACGAATTTAAACTTTATGGAATATAACTGTCAATATTTATTTGATATATTGATAAAGAATGGAAAGAATGGGGAAAAACTACCGGCGTTTTAGTGCCGGGCGTGCATGACCTTTGAGTCTGTTTTCCGAATAAAAATTTTATCATGCGCAACAGTTTATATTTTATTTGTATTTTGATAGGTTTTTATCGAAACCTATTTATAAAAGTATTGAAAACAACAAAATATATGAGTCGGCAGGCAAGTTTAAACCTGAAAAAGAACAAAACCTTGACAGGCATCTTGAGTAAAATGATGAAGGGTGCTATTCATAACAAACATTTTTGGGTGGCTACACCCCTGCTGGTTAATATTTTTCAGTTGCAAGGGCTTAAAAGACAAGGAAAAACCGAATGAGCTTTATCTCAGGAATTCCTAAAAATATTATCTGTTTTTTCGGCAGAATATTGGGTACTCTAATATATCATATCGATATACCTCACAAGCGGATAGTAACGAGAAATCTGAAATTTGTATATCCTGAATGGAGTGAAGAGGAGGTCTGCAAGGTTTCGAGGAGAATTTTCCGGAATCTTGGAATTACCATTTTAGAGATTCTACAGATGGCTTTCTTTTCTAAAGAAGATTTTCTCAAGAATATCAGAATAAGGGGAGAAGAGCATCTGCTTGATGCGGTTAAGGGCGGAAAAGGCGTTATTATTATTTCAGCTCATCTTGGAAACTGGGAGGCGGCATCTTTGTTTGCTCCGTGTTATTTCGGATATTCCGTAACATCTGTTGCAAGAAAAATAGAATCCGGGATTATCAACAGATGGATATTTAAGCTGAGAACCCGCTTCGGAAATTCGATAATTGATAAGGAAGGGGCTCTGCCTGAAATGACTCAAACGCTTAGGGATGGGAAAATTCTTGCGTTGATGATCGATCAGGGCACTAAAAAATCGGAAGGAGTGGAACTTGAATTTTACGGCAAAAAAGTCACAGTTACTCCGGCTGCAGCAATGCTTGCATTAAGATGTAAAAGCCCCGTACTTCCTGTTTTCTGCATAAGGGAAGAAGACCAAAAACTTACAATCATTATAAAGCCGCCTGTTCAATTGGTTAGAACTAAAGATTTGCGGGATGATTTGAAGACCAATACACAGATCATGACTGATGTCATAGAAAAAGCCGTGCGAAAACATCCGGATCAGTGGCTCTGGCTCCATAAGAGATGGAAAAGATTTTATCCCGACCTTTATCCCGAATATATTGCTAGGCGAAACCGCAGAAGAGCAAAAAGGATAAAGAAAATGCTGTCTGAAAAATGAGAAAACGTGAAATGGATATTCATCCTATGAAAGAACCACGTTTATTTTCTCTTCCAATTTCTTCGAGTTGTCATGCGGGAAGTTGCATGTTTTCAAATATTCCCGGATAAAGATCTCTTTTTGTTGTTTCAGCGAATTCTTATCAATCTCATATCTTGTCAAGTGATTAAAATTCCTGATACGTTTTCCGATATTCAAGGAATAATTTTTTATCTTCATATCGGCTATATCGATTAGTCCAAAGCTGTTGTCAGGAATAATTAAAATATTGCCAAAATGAATTGACCTGAAATATACACCTTCATTATGAAGCCTGGCGATAAATGCTGCAAGTTTTTGAGTAATTTTAATGTTCAGCGAATGATGCATGATATGATTTCGAAGCGTATCGCCTTCAAGCTCTTTATAATGAACCGCTGTTCGTTTAATGGCTGGAATTTTAAAGGCATTTATAACTGTTACCGTATTGATTCCTATCTTTTTTAATTTTGAAGAGTTATGTACGAATCGCAAAGCATATGGGTAAAAGAGAGCTGACGATATTATCCTTTTTATACGAAAAAGCTTAATAATCGAGCCATCCTTAAGACGAAGCACTTTTTCTCCGAAACTGTCTGAAGCAAGTATTTCAGCGCCATTATGCAGGGCAAGATATTGTTCGTAAGATAGTTTTTTCAATCAGTTCCTGTGTCAAAAAGTTTGTTAATGATTGACGGTTAACCGGTGAATATATGAGTGAACCGATTATGTCAATGATCGGAATAAAACTCTTTTAATAAGGCTTTTGACGGTTATATAATCCTGTGTTAATAGAAAGTAATATAGTTGCTGAAGAGTCTAAATTTGTTTGAAAAGATCTCTAAAGGGCCCGAAAATTTTTTTATATTATTTGTATTTCTCTGACGCTTAAATATTTCAAAAAATGAATCATTCCGACAGTATAAAAATATCAGACGTCAATTATCTCCGTTCTTCGGGCAGAAATCTTACTGTTCCATTCAGTATCGATATCGAATCCGGAGGCAGGATGGATGAACTGGTATGCACCGATATTTTGAGGCTTCTGCCCGGAAAACGGCTGGTCTGTTCCGGAAAATGGAACGGTTTGGATGTCGTTGTAAAGTTTTTCCTGGATTTAACAGATGGCAAGAGGCATTTCGCGCGTGAAGAACGCGGGATAAATGCCTTGGAGAATTCAGGCATCATTACACCGAAGCTGCTTTTCCGCGGGGTTTCCGTATCAGGGGAAGTACCTCTTCTTGGTTTTGAGAAGATAATCGGGAGCGAAGATCTTAAGGAAGTCTGGGAGAAAGCTGAAAGCGACGGCAGGCGCCTGGATATCCTGGCCAGGCTGATGACTGTTATTGCAAAACAACATATGTCCGGTATCTGTCATGAGGATCCTCACATAAGAAATTTTCTTTTATCGGGCGAAAATATTTATACTATCGACGGGGATGCCGTTGACGCAGGTCATATTGGGAAAGCTCTTCCCTTGAAGACGAGCTTGAAAAATCTGGGACTTTTTTTTGCGCAATTCTATCCTGAATACGCAAGACTGATCCCGGTTGCCTTTAAAGCTTACATTTCCGGGAGAAAATGGACGTCGTCTGATGCTCTTTATGGTTGCCTGATGAAAGAGGTCGTAAAGTCCAGATATAGGGCGGAAAAAGACTATCTGAAGAAAATATTCAGGGAAAGCACTTCCTTCATATGTGATAAAAGCATACGCCGGTATATGATTTGCGGCAGAACGTATTATAACGATGCAATGGCCGATTTTCTAAATAATCCTGATGCCATGCTTAAAAATGGGAGGAGGCTAAAAGACGGGAACAGCTCAACGGTTTTTTTGATCGAACTGTCAGGACGATTGCTTGTTGTAAAACGATATAATATGAAAAACATGTGGCATGCCTTTAGGCGCTCTTACAGACAGAGCAGGGCATGGGTCTCCTGGCGCAATGCGCACCTGTTGAAGAGTGTAGGAGTAAATACCCCCAACCCGGTTGCCATGATGGAAAATAGACTCGGCCCGTTAAGAAGCGTTTCATATATTTTGACTGAATATGTCGATGGTACAGATATTCATCATCTTCTTAATTCAGATAAGGCAGGGGAAACTGATCTTCCCGGACTGGTGAGGCAGTTTGGTGAGCTGCTCATGAAGTTTGCGTCTTCTTCAATAAGTCATGGAGATTTCAAGGCGACGAATTTCATTTTTTCTGATAAAGGATTATTCATTGCCGATCTTGACGCAGTACGCAGTCACAGGCTGAAATGGAAGTTTAAAAAAGCGTTCCAGAAAGATCTCGTCCGTTTGATGCAAAACTGGAAAAACTCTCCGCATATCGCAACGATATTTCAGGATGAGATTTCAAAAATATACAAAATTGTTAATTGATCCTGGGTTGTTAATTAAACGACAAAGATCAGTCCGATTCCAACTTTTTTTCCCGAACCCCCAGGGCCGATCAGCTCTTTTGTATTGAATTTATCTTTTATTTCCTGCCAGAATCTGAATACCTGAATATCAGGAAATTCGGAAGTGGGCAGAATATCATGAAAAGCGATAATTCCTCCGGGCCTGACAAGATTGCCGTAATTTAAAAAATCGGCTTTTACTCCTTCATATGTATGGTCACCATCTATAAATGCAAAATCAACAGGCCTGTTGCCAAACAAGCCTCCTACTTCTTTTATTGTTTGAACATCATGTGAGTCTTTTCTAAGAAGATGTATTTGTTGTCCCTGTTTTGCAAAAGATTTATAAAATGGAACACGGCATAATGGATATGCACCGCCGAATTCTCCTCCCGGTAAATCCACGCTGACGATTACGGCATCAACTGTTGCCGCCTGTGTCCAAAGGTATAATGTTCCTCCTCTTGCAGTTCCGATTTCAAGAATTATTGAAGGTGAGAGATCGCAGATGATTTTGTAAAGTTCTTCAATTTCAACTGAATTCTGGCGAGGTTCAATTGATTTGAAAAACCCATTTCCTCTATACGCAAAAGGCACTGCAAATCTTGCATGCATTGAATAGAGCTTTTTTTCCAAAAGGCGCAATTGCCGGATTCCCTGTCTCTGATGCAAGCCTGCAAGTACCCCATAATATAATTGTTTTATCATATATAATCTTTTTAATGAAAAAATGAAAATTTTAAAATCCAAACTTGTTGCTGTTAAGGAAAATGGCATTACCCCACATTAAAAGACCGTTTGAATTATATTTCGGTTTGAAAATATCATAAAGAACAAATCCATAATTCCTCAGACATAGATCTATATCACTATACAGGGCTCCGCCCTCATACAGCGGATTGAACAGTATTTCAGTATATACCGCAAGTACCGAATTTTTTAGTACATTTTCTGCACCGCGCAAGGCAAGTAATTCGGCACCCTGAATGTCGAGTTTTATGAGCTGTATCGAATGGTTTCCGTTTTCTTTCAACCATTCGTCCACTGGCATTACTTCAACTTTTTTTGTACTCTTTAATGATGCTCCGTCTGGATCAATTTCTTTCAGCCGCTTTCCAGGCTTAAAAAGAGAGGTGTTTCCGGGCGATACGGTTATGCAAAAATCTTCAAACCCTTTATGGTCCGATAATGCAAAATAATAAGGGAAAAATCTTTTATCTTCCCAAGCAAATTGATTCAGAGTTTTTTCATAAAGCGGGTTTGGTTCGAAAGCGTACACGGAAGCTTCAGGAAATATCTTTAAAAGCTTTTTTGAAATGCGGCCGTTGCTTGCTCCGGCGTCAATAATGCCTGTAATCTTATGACTTTTTAAAAGACGTTCTAAAATACTGTATGGATCATCTATGGATAACAGGTTATTCTTTTTCGCAAAGATTGTATTCCGTAACAGAGTATCAAATAATTTCACCATATTCTCCTGTGGAGTTTTATTCTGTAATTGAATGCATTATCGTTGAGTTCATTATTGTTTACGAGAAAATCTTTATTCGGATTAATTAAAAATCTTTGGCTGTTATGTCAAGAAATGAATAGTATACATCTAAAGAACTTAATTTCCTGAAAGAATATTATAAAAATTATCGGCAACAGTTTTGAAGTTGAATTTTTTTTCAGCCTGTCTTCGCCCTGCAATTCCCATGGATTTTAATAAATCTCTTCTCAAAACCAGCGTTTCAAGAGCGTCAAACCATTCTTTCCTATCTGAGACCGTAATGCTGTTTTCGCTGGTTAGTATCTCGCCGGTTGCACCGATAACATTTCCAACCACAGGTATCCCGCAGGCAATATATTGAATCGCCTTGATAGGTGACTTCCCTTTGTAGAATTCATCGTCATTCAGAGGCAAAAGGCCTATATCAATATCACGGATAAAAGCAGGTTCCATGCCGTGCTGAAAGGGGTGATATTCAAAGGGACAGGATAATTCAGGTTTTTGACCTGAAAAGATGGCAAGTCTTATAAAAGGATATTTAATAAGCAATTGCGAAAGGATTTCATCAATTCGTTCAATAAGATTGATGTTTACAGGCGCCCCGGCCCATCCAATCGTGATTGAATTGTCAGAAATTTTTTCAGATGGCTTCCATAAATCAAGATCCAGCGACATGGGAACAACTTTAACGGAATCGGAATATTTCTGTGCGTATTTCAAGAGAAAATTGCTTGAAGTGGTGACAACATCCGATTTTTTAAGCCACAGATTCATTCTTGTCCTTACCCTTATGCCGGCTATTAATGAATATGGTTTGCCTGGCCTCGTATAAATAGCGTCATCGAAATCAAAAATAACACGCTTTGAGTTTTCTATCAATCTGCGGGCAAGAGAGTAATCGAAAAGATACCGCTGATTCAAAAGAATATCGAAATGGCGGACTTCCTTTATCAATGCTTTATTTATGTCGTCTCTGTTGACCAGCTTTACATTCAACTCTCTGGTTTTAAAATATTCGATATATTGGGCGAGACGGTATTTTGAGCTTCCTTTTCCAAGGTCACGGCTGAAAAGAGCAAGCATATTCATTATAAAGAGTCCTGATATGTTGTTTGAAAAGCAGGAGAAAAGAGCTCAAAAGTGGTACGCCCGGCTGGAATCGAACCAGCGATCTTCAGCTCCGGAGGCTGACGCTCTATCCACTGGGCCACGGGCGCACATGTTTTTAGGTTAGGTTATATGTGCTGAAAAGTCAAGTTGGAAAGCATTGCTTTTGCTTCGCCCACAACATACAAAGAACCTGTAATGCAGATTATTTCGTCGGCGGAGGCTGTACTCAAAGCATAATCAATAGCTTCTTTTACAGAAGGTATGATAGTTATATTTTTTACAAGCCCTTTTGATGCCGCATAAAGAGTTTCCGGCTCAAGCGCTCTGTCAATTAACGGTTTGGTTAATATCACTCTGTTACATACTGAAAGAATGCTTTTTAACATTGCAGCGTACGGTTTGTCATCCAGCATTCCGGTAATAACAGCAATTTTTTTCTCTGCGAATTCTTTTGATAAAAAACGGGTCAGAGTGCGGGCAGCATTCAGATTATGTGCACCGTCAAGAATTATATAGGGAGAAGACGATACAATTTCAAGCCTTCCCGGCCATTTATTCTGAAACAAGCCGGCTCTCATGTGTCCAACTGAAAGGTCGATCTTTTCTCCGAGAATCTCGCAGGCTGCAAGAACAAGAGCCGCGTTTTCGATCTGATGTGTCCCGCTCAAACCTGTCCGCATATTCGGCCATACTTTTTCCATTCCATGATATGTAAAGGTTCCGTTTTTATTCCTTCTTGTTTTAAAACTTTCTCCAAGAAGATAAAAAGGAGCCTTTTTTTTTGCAGCTATATTTTTCAGGACATTAATTGCATTTTTTTGTTTTGCCCCGGTGATTACGGGAGTTCCTCTTTTGATTATTCCGCCCTTTTCTCCTGCAATCTTTTCGATTGTATTACCAAGATATGTTTTATGCTCTATCGAGATGTTTGTAATAATCGATATGGCCGGTTTGATTATATTGGTGGCATCCAGTCTTCCCCCCATGCCTGTTTCAATGACAGCCCAGTCGACTTTTTCTTTGCTGAATTCGTATAAGGCCATAGCGGTTGAAAATTCGAAAAATGTCGGTTCGCGGGATCCCTGATGAATATTATTCACGGCATTATATGATTCAACTACATTTTTATTTGATATTAAATGATTGTTTATTTGGATTCTTTCATTGAAAGTTACAAGGTGAGGGGATGTAAACAAGCCAACTTTATAGCCTGCTTTCTGCAGGATACAGGCAAGTGCCGATGCAACGGAGCCTTTCCCGTTTGTGCCGGCCACATGAATGCATGAATAGTTATTCTGGGGATCTCCAAGAGCTGAAAGGATATTTTTTATTGTGGTGAGACCGAGCTTGATTCCAAATCTTCTTAAGCTATACATTGAGTTAAGGCAATCTTTATAAGCTTTATCTCCCATAGGTATTTCCTGATAAAATATTAATGATAAAAGTCATAAAAAACCCGGCAAAAAACATATTCTTGCCGGGTTAATGAGTTATTGTATTTTAACCTTATCTTCTGTATTTATTTCTGGAAACAGCAATTCTTTCTCTTCTTAAAGCTTCGCGTTGTTTTCGGCGCCTGAATTCACTCGGTTTTTCATAACTCTTTTTTAGTTTTAGTCTTTTGAAAAGGCCATCGTTTTGAATCTTTTTTTTCAAAATGCGCATCGCTTTTTCAAGGTCATTATCAAAAACCTTGACTTGGATTTCCTTCAAATTTTTCGCCCCCTTCTTTTCACCAGAATAATATAGGCTTTTTGATCCCATTCCTGATGTTCATTTAAAGTACCTTTGAATTTACCTTTTTAACTTATTATTAATAGCTTGGCAAGAAAAATCATTAACAAATAAATAATGATACAAGTCAATCAATGCATTTTGAAACTTTTCCACACAATTAAAGCTTTGAAATAAGTTCTGCCTGGACTTCTTTTACGCCCGGAGTGCCGTCAAGAATAATATATTTTAAAGAGCCTGTTTTTTTCGCAATATCCTTAAAATAGTAAGATGATGCAAGTGTTCCGTTTTGTGTGTCATAATAAATATCATGGCGTTTGTTGATTGCCGCTTCGTCCTGATCGTCCGCTCTTGTTTTAAGGTTGCCTCCGCAGACACGGCATTTATCTCCATTCGGTTTTATTGCATCTATAAATATGTTGTTGGGATGATTGTTATCCTTTTCACAAAGCCGTCGGCCCATGATTCTGTTTTTTGCAATCTGCCTGTCGAGCACAATTTCAACAACTATATCAAGCTTTATGTCGGCTTTTTTCAAGGATTCATCAAGTTTGATTGCCTGGTTCTTATTCCTGGGGAAACCGTCAAGCAACCATCCGTTTTTACAATCAGGCTGTTTCATCCGGTCCAGTATCATAGGAATAGTAATTTCATCAGGTACCAAATCGCCTTTGTCTATATATGCCTTGGCTTTTGCGCCTAGTTCGGTTCCTTTTGAGATGTTTTCACGAAATATTGCACCGGATTCAATATGCGGGGTCTTGTATTTATCTTTTAAAATGGCCCCCTGAGTTCCCTTGCCGCTGCCGTTCGGTCCGAAAAACAAAATGTTCATGTCAATTCTCCTTTTTCTTGGTTATATTTTTCATTCTATACAGATTTCTGGTATGTTGCTTTAAAACATATTATTATATTCTATCTATGCTGTTTCGGTTCATATGAGGATCTTGTTTGTTTCTATGTGTCCTGGTTTAATTATAGAAACGACTTTATATTGTCAAGGATTAGGATAAAAATTAAGCATCAAAAAAATAACAAAAAAGAGCAGTTTATCTGTTGATCGGTAGATTATTAATAATATTATTCGCCGGAATTATACTTTATTAGCTCTTTTACCAAAGAAAAAGCCTCTTCACGATTTTTTATATCGTTTGCAAGCCTAGACTCTTCAACAATAGATAAGATTCTTTTAAATAAAGGTGAAGGTGACAGGCCAAACTCTTCAATAAGATCATTCCCCGTAATCAACCGCGGTCCAGTTTGTTTAACCTTATAGCCCGAAAAAAACTCTTTTAGAAGATACGATGCGAATCTAAAAAAAGATTCGTTTCGTTTATCTTCGGTGCCCTTTCCTTTTATGTCGGCAATTGTGTGAAGAAGAATATCCGGTGTCATATCTCCGCATTTAATAAAGAAACGGGTCAAACTTTTATTTGAAAGTGAATTTTTAATATCGGAGTTATACAGGTGGAGGGCTGCAATATGGTTTCTTATTATAAAATCGATGTAATTTGCCTCATTGTTTGAAAGTTTTAGTCTTGTTGATATCTGTTTTGCAATTTCAGCACTAATTTTATCATGCCCCCAAAAATTTATTTTACCATTATTCCCAATTGTTAAAGAGTTTGGTTTCCCAATATCATGCAGCAGTATTGAGCATTTCAATAGGGCCGACCTTTTCTTATCCATGTCCCGATTTAAAAAATTAAATATTTCTGGATTTATATCCCTGTCATTCAATAATGTTTCAAGATGGCTGTAAGCCGCTAATGAATGATCAAGGACATCATATTTGTGATGTTCATTTTGATTACATCCCTTTAAAATAGTAAGTTCGGGTAAAATTTCAAAAAGAAGCCCTGATTTAGCCATTTGATCAATATATCCATATGACTTTGTCTGATAAAATACTTTAAATAGTTCAGCTCTTATTCGCTCACCCGCAGAAGTTTTAATTAGTTTTGCATTTTTGGCAATGGCAGAAGCTGTTTCTGTTTCGATTTCAAAATTGTACATGGCTCCTATTCTGTATGCCCTTAGTAAACGAACAGGATCTTTTTGAAAAATATCCGTTGAAACCATTCTAATCGTTTTTAATGAAAGATCTTTAATCCCTTCAAATAAATCTATAAGCTTTCCAGATATAAGGCTATAACCAATTGCGTTTATAGTAAAATCCCTTTTCTTTAGATCGTCTTGGATGGTTTTGCCTTCAATTGCTGATATATCAAAACTGGTGCTTTCTGAAATGACCCTGAATATAGTTTGATTCTGTTTCCCGATCTTAACGACATGTCCGTTGCAGCGCATAGCAAGATCGCATGCATATTTATCAGGGGATTCACGAACAACTATGTCATAGTCGGAAGGGGATCTGCCTAAAAGAAGATCCCTTATGGAACCACCGACAATATATGCGCCTTTGAGTTTTGGAATAACCGGATCAAATTTTATCATATGCTTATAATAGACATTTTTTATAATAATTTCTTGCCATAATGGATTTAATAATATATTCAAAACCAAAATCAAATATTACTTACTTGTTTATCTGATTATTTTTTGTATTTAAAGGATTAACAGAAAAATATCAAAAAGATAAAATTCTTGACACACATAAAATCATGGTATAGACATAATACCGTCTAAATACATCAAGCCCGCCTTTTGGGGAGAATGCCTAAACCTAATTATCTGATGAATGCCACTTTACGTCAATGTTCCTCCATAGTGATAAATTCAGATTTTATTCCTGATTTGCGGGTGATGAAAAAAAACATACATTTTCAGATCTTGGTTTAGCAGATTATTAATATAATATTATGATTGTTCTGTCTAAACACTTTTAGCACTAATTATTTAAGTTAAAGAGGTAAAGAGTTAATGAATATTGTTGAGTTGAAAAATAAAAAGATCAAAGAACTGACCCAGATGGCCAAAAGCTTGAACATCGATGGGGCTGCCGGCATGAGAAAACAGGAGTTAATTTTTGCTCTGATCCAGAGTCAAATAGAGAAGAATGGTTTGATTTATGGTGAAGGGACTCTGGAAATTCTTCCCGACGGCTTTGGATTTTTAAGAGCCCCCAGTTATAACTATTTACCCGGCCCTGATGATATTTACGTGTCTCCTTCACAGATTAGACGCTTTAATCTCAGGACCGGTGATATTGTATCCGGGCAGATCAGACAGCCGAAAGAATCGGAACGCTACTTTGCTTTACTCAAAGTTGAGGCAGTAAACTATGAAGATCCTGAGGTTGCAAGAGAAAAAATTCTTTTTGATAACTTAACACCTCTATATCCCAACAGAAAAATAAACATTGAAAATGATCCTGAAAATTACTCTATGCGAATAATGGATCTTATGATTCCCATTGGTTTTGGCCAGAGAGGGCTCATTGTTTCACCTCCAAGAGCCGGAAAAACAATGCTTCTCCAGAATATAGCCAATAGCATTATCGCCAGTCATAAGGAAGTGATACCATTTATACTTCTTATTGACGAGCGGCCTGAAGAAGTTACGGACATGGAGCGTACTGTTAAGGCTGAAGTCATAAGTTCCACTTTTGACGAGCCTGCTGAACGACATGTCCAGGTAGCTGAAATGGTCATTGAAAAAGCAAAACGACTTGTTGAGCACAAAAAAGATGTTGTTATTTTATTAGACAGCATAACGAGACTTGCCCGTGCATATAATTCAGTTATGCCCCCAAGCGGAAAAATCCTCTCCGGAGGTGTAGATTCAAATGCTCTCCAACGGCCGAAACGCTTTTTTGGTGCAGCGAGGAATATCGAGGAAGGAGGGAGCCTTACCATTATTGCAACCGCCCTCGTTGATACCGGAAGCCGTATGGACGAAGTTATTTTTGAAGAATTCAAGGGCACGGGAAATATGGAAATACAGCTGGACAGAAGGCTTGCCGACAAGCGTGTGTACCCTGCATTTGATATTAAGAAATCGGGTACCAGAAAAGAGGAACTTCTTTTGTCTGAAGAGACTCTTAACAGGGTTTGGATTCTGAGGAAGCTTCTTTCTTCATTAAATCCAATTGACAGCCTTGAGTTTCTTCTTGAAAAAATGCGGGGATCTAAGAATAACGAAAATTTTTTAAAATCCATGAATGCATAAAGCATAAATAAAATATTGGGAGCAATAAAACCATGAAAAATGAAATTCATCCTGATTATGTTAAGACAACTATTACATGTGCCTGTGGAAACGTTGTGGAAGTAGGCTCAACAAAACCTGATATAAAAGTTGAAATATGCTCAAAATGCCATCCCTTTTTTACAGGGAAACAAAAGCTGATAGATACTGCCGGCCGCATTGAGCGCTTCCGCAAGAAATATGAAAAATATAATGAAAAATAGGCATCAAATTACCTCCGGACAATTTTCCCAGCAAAAGTTATTTTAGTTTGAACCTAAACAGCGCATTCCCCGCTGCTAGCGGGGGGAGCTTCAATAAAAATAATAAACGCCCCGGATAATGTTATGGGGCGTTTTTAAGCTTATAATCCAGGCAAAAGAACTTATGTATGACAAGCTCAAAGGTGTTGAAGAGCGTTTTATGGAACTTGAAACACTCTTAAGCGATCCCGAAATAATTAAAAATAGGGAGATATTTCAGAAGTATGTCCGTGAACACGCCGGATTGGCCAAAATAATATCTGTTTTCAGAACATACAAACAGAAAGTTGAAGAGCTTGAAGAAAGCATGAGCCTTTTGAGAGACGGAGACCCTGAAATAAAACAACTTGCGCGTGACGAAATTGAATCCCTTAGTCTAAAAAAAGAGAGTCTGGAAAATGAGCTAAAGAAACTTCTTGTTCCGAAAGATGCAAACGATGAAAAAAATGTCATTCTCGAAATACGGGCGGGGACTGGAGGAGAAGAAGCAGCCCTTTTTGTAAATGATCTTTTCAGGATGTACAGCAGGTATGCTGAAAATAAAAACTGGAAAGTTGAAGTAATGACGCATCATCCAACCGGAGTTGGCGGTTTGAAAGAAATAATTGCAATGATTCATGGAAAAGGCGCATACAGCTGTTTGAAGTATGAAAGCGGCACTCATCGTGTCCAGCGTGTTCCAGCAACGGAGGCCCAGGGAAGAATACATACCTCGGCGGTAACAGTTGCAGTTTTGCCAGAAGCCGAAGAAGTTGAAATCAATGTAGATCCGTTAGAGATAAAGGTGGATGTATACCGTTCAACCGGTCCGGGTGGTCAGAGCGTAAATACTACAGATTCTGCCGTTCGAATTACTCATCTGCCGACAGGTCTTGTTGTAACTTGCCAGGATGAAAAATCTCAATTTAAAAATAAAAGTAAGGCGATGAAGGTTTTACGTGCCCGTCTTCTTGATAAAATGATAAGGGATCAGAACGAAAAGAGATCCGAGGAGCGAAAAAGCCAGGTAGGAAGCGGTGACAGAAGCGAAAGAATAAGGACATACAATTTTTCTCAAGCAAGAGTAACAGACCACAGAATCGGCCTGACACTATACAGGCTGGAAGGTATTCTTCAGGGAGATATCGAGGAAATAATCAGTGAATTGACCTCCCATTATCAGGCTATATCGTTAAAGAATGCAGAATCAGCCAAAAGTAACTGATCCGGACTGGACGATAATTAAAATCCTCCAATGGACCACTTCTTATTTCAGGTCAAACGAAATAGACAGCCCCAGGTCAACCGCCGAAATATTGCTTGCCCGCACCCTTGGTTTAAAAAGAATTGATCTTTATTTAAGGTACGATCAGCCTCTTGTCAGAAGCGAGCTTGATTGCTTCAGAGCTTTAATAAAGCGAAGGATAAACAGGGAGCCTGTTGCCTATATCGTCGGCTTAAAGGAATTCTGGAACATTGAACTCACTGTTACAAGAGAGGTTCTTATTCCCAGACCGGAAACCGAATGTCTTGTTGAGGAGGCTCTTTCTGCCTTGTCAAAAGAATCTTTTTATTCACCAAAAATGGTTTTGGAAGTGGGTACCGGCTCAGGGGCTATCATTCTTGCAATAGCTTCGGAAAAGCCTGAGCATAATTATTTTGCTTCCGATATTTCATCAGAGGCAGCATTTGTTGCATTAAAAAATGCAAAAAGGCATAGACTTGACAAGAAAATATGTTTTTTTTGCGGTAACTGGTTTCTTCCGCTAAAAGAAAAAGATAGATTGTTCGATATGGTTTTATCCAACCCTCCTTATATAAAAAAAGATGATATAAGCAGCTTGCAACCTGAAATCAGCAGGTTTGAGCCATTAACAGCTCTTGATGGCGGGGAAGACGGTCTTTGTCAAATGAGAAATATTATCAGTTCTGCTCATCGATTTCTAAATTCCAAAGGATTTCTGATAATTGAAATCGGACATGATCAGAAAGAAGCTGTTTATAAAATAGCTGAAGAAACCGGTAGCTATCAAAATATATATTTTCGAAAGGATTACAGTGGGTTTGACAGGATTATTTGCATGCAAAAGAGATGAAAGTAGAAACAGTGCATATATTAAAATTTTATATTTCAAAAAAATAATTGTTGCGGATATTAAATAAAATTGTTAGAAAATATAGTTTAGAATAACAAACACGCCCTTGGACCTGCTTTATGGTGCTTTCATATTGTGTGAAAGTTTAAGGCGGGGTTGAATAGAGCGGTTGAATAACCAATACGAAAGGGAGAATTTTAATGGCTTATCTTACAATGAAAGAGCTCCTAGAAGCAGGAGTACATTTCGGGCATCAGACAAAAAGATGGAACCCCAAGATGAAACCGTATATCTTCGGGGCAAGAAACGGTATTTATATAATTGATCTACAGAAAACAGTCCGGATGTTTAAAACAGCGTATGATTTTGTAGTTGACACTGTTACAAACGGGAAATCGGTCCTTTTTGTTGGTACTAAGAAACAGGCAAAAGAGGCTATTTATGAAGAGGCAAATCGTTGCGAGATGTTTTATGTACATAACAGATGGCTTGGAGGCATGCTGACAAATTTCCAGACTATCAAACAAGGTATCGATCGGCTTAATTATTTGAATTCTATTCAGGTCGATGGTTCAATTAATCTTTTTCCTAAAAAAGAGAGATTAAAACATGAAAAAGAGAGATTAAAACTGGATAGCACACTGGGCGGTATTCGTAATATGGGTGGTCTTCCAGGCGCTATATTTATAGTCGATCCCAAGAATGAGGCAATTGCGATTCGGGAAGGCAAACGCCTGAGAATTCCCATTGTTTCCGTAGTTGATACAAACTGTGATCCTGATGATGTTGATTACATTATTCCCGGAAATGATGATGCGATTCGTTCAATCAGGCTTATTTCTTCGAGAATTGCCGATGCCTGCATAGAAGGGAAAAAACGGCTGTCTGAAAAACAGCAGGCTGAATCGGACAAGAAGATTGAAGAGGTAACTGAAACAACAGTAGTAAGGGCGGAATTAAAACCGGGCGAGAGAAAAGTTATTTCTGACGGTTCTGACGGGCCTGTTATTGAAATAATTAAAAGAGCAGCTCCGGAAGTAATGGAAGATATTGAGAGCGAATAATCGGAGATTCGTCTTAGTATATAGAAACGGGAGATTATAATATGGTATCAATTGGTGCAGAAACTGTAAAAAAACTCCGGGAAAAGACCGGTGCAGGGATAATGGATTGCAAAGAAGCTCTTTCCGTATGTGAAGGGGACATGGAGAAAGCAGTCGATCATTTGAGAAAGAAAGGACTTGCAACAGCCGCGAAAAGGGCTGGAAGGGTTATGACAGAGGGAACAATACAGCCTTATATTCATATGGGTGGAAAGCTCGGTGTGCTCGTTGAGATTAATTGTGAGACGGATTTCGTTGCAAAAAATGATGATTTTAAAGAGTTTTCAAAGAATATAGCAATGCATATTGCTGCAACCAATCCGGTTGGTATCAGACGCGAGGATGTTACTCAGGAATTGGTGCAAAGAGAAATGGAGATCTATCGTGCTCAGGCAAGAGAGATGGGAAAACCCGAAAAAATGATAGAGAAGATTGCCGAAGGAAAGCTCGAAAAGTTTTTTAAGGACAGTTGCCTGATGAATCAGGCTTATGTGCGGGATCCAAGCATTACCATTTCGGATTTGCTGAACAACCTGATCGCAAAAATTGGAGAGAACATTACAATTAAACGCTTTGTGCGTTTTCAAATCGGAGAAACTTAAAGCCTTGGCACTTCCCCAATACAAACGAGTTCTTCTTAAATTAAGTGGTGAAGCCCTGATGGGTGATCAGGGCTTTGGCATTAGTTCACAAGTTATTAAATATGTTGCTGAAGAGATCCGGTCGATTTTCGATCTTGGGATTCAAATAGCTATAGTTGTAGGCGGAGGGAATATTTTCAGAGGGATTGCCGCAAGCTCCTATGGGATGGACCGTACTTCCGCCGATCATATGGGAATGCTTGCGACTGTTATAAACAGCCTTGCTTTGCAGGACGCTCTTGAAAAAAGAGGAGTTGCGACAAGAATACAGAGTGCCATATCTATGCATGAAGTTGCGGAGCCCTATATATTAAGGAGGGCTGTACGCCATCTTGATAAAGGACGGGTTGTAATTTTTGCCGCCGGAACTGGCAATCCATATTTTACGACTGATACCGCAGCTGTTTTAAGGGCGCAGGAAATACATGCTGAGATATTACTGAAAGCCACAAAAGTTGACGGTCTATATGATTCGGATCCGGTCATTAATAAAGATGCTAAGTTTCTGAGAAGAGTCAAATACATGGAGGTTCTTGAAAAACAGCTTAAAGTAATGGATATGACTGCGATTTCTCTTGCAATGGACAATAATTTGCCACTTGCAATTTTTAATCTCAAAAAGAAGGGAAATATTAGAAAAGTTATATGCGGTGAGGATATCGGTACCCGTATAAACAGTTGAATAGAGCCTATCCTTACAAAGATTAACAAAACACATCTTTTATTACACATCAGATGAGGTAAAGCCCATGATAGAGTCAGTATTTCAGGAAGCAAGGGAAAGTATGGGCAAGTCAATAACTGCCCTTCAGAATGAATTGAAAAGAGTAAGGACTGGGCGTGCTTCCTTATCCATTCTGGACGGGATAAGAGTTGATTATTACGGAACCCCGACTCCTCTTAATCAGATAGCATCCCTTTCTGTACCTGAAAGCCGGTTAATTACTCTTCAGCCCTGGGATGTTTCTGTGATAAAGGAGATTGAGAAGGCTATAATGAAATCCGATCTTGGCCTGACTCCTTCAAGTGACGGAAAGATTATTCGCATATCTATTCCGCCCTTAACAGAAGACAGAAGAAAAAAACTGGTTAAGGTTGTGAATAAAATGTGCGAAGATTACAAAGTTGCCGTTCGAAATATCAGGCGAGATGCAAATGAGCTTATTAAAGGCTTTAAAAAGGACGGAGAAATTTCAGAAGACGATGCCTTTAAATCACAGGACCGTGTACAAAAGATAACAGATGAGCAGATAAAGCTTATTGACAGCATCTATAAAGATAAAGAGAAAGAAATCCTTGAATTCTAGCACGTCCTTTCATGTGCCCGAAGATCTTGATGTTTCAAAGCTTCCCAAGCATGTTGCCATTATTATGGATGGGAACGGCCGGTGGGCTGAAAAGCGCCTTATGAACAGAATCAGGGGGCATGAAGCAGGTGCTGAAACCGTAAGGACAATTGTAAGAACCTCCCGCGAAATTGGAATTCCTATCCTAACCCTATACGCATTTTCTACAGAAAACTGGCAGAGACCTAAAGTAGAGGTTGCAACCTTAATGGTGCTGCTGAAAAAATTCATCGATTCAGAACGAAATGAGATGATTAAAAACAACATTCGCCTGAATGCAATAGGAGAGCTTGCTAATCTGCCGGCAGATGTTCGTGAATCCTTGGGGCGTACAATGGATTTAACGAAATCAAATGACGGAATGGTCATTAATCTTGCATTAAGTTATGGCGGAAGAGCCGAAATAGCAAGTATGGTGAAAATAATTGCGGAAAAGGCAAGGAGTGGCGAAATTGATCCTGTTTCAATAACAGAGGAAATTATTGCTGATCACCTTTATACCGCTGGTATGCCGGATCCTGATCTGCTGATTCGGACAAGCGGAGAGATGCGTATAAGCAATTTTCTATTATGGCAGATTGCTTATACTGAGATATTTGTCACTGATACATTGTGGCCTGATTTTGGCAGTGATGAATTCATCAGCATTCTTATTGATTTTCAACGCCGCGAGCGCAGATTTGGCAATGTTGTATGACAAGAATAAGTGTTAATACAGCTATCGACTCTAATCAGCCACAGCTTTTAATTATTACTTTTTGGCTTTTAAAGGATACATGTCATGCATTTAAAGCGCTGGATTACAGGACTTGTAGCCCTTCCTCTTCTCATATGGCTTATAAGTAAAAGCGGCCCTATTATTTTTGCTGTTGTTATCAGTATAGTTTCAGTTATTGCCCTTCTGGAGTATTTTAAAATTGTACTTTACCCGCAAAGTGACAATGGTTTTGGTTCAGTATCTATTTTTGCTTACTTAATTGGACTGATGATCATTTGGGGGGCTTATTATAATTTATTAAATATTGTTCCTGCATTAATTGTTTTGAATCTTCTTATTTCAGGTCTGATGTCACTGAAAAAATTCGGAAGAGATAAAAATGCCCCATGGCTGGTTGCAAAGCAGCTTATGGGATTAATTTATATTCCGCTTTTTCTTTCATACCTTATATTGATCCGAAATACTTCTGAAGGAATTCCCTGGATTTACTTTGTTTTGATTATAGTTTTTGCCGGTGATATCGGAGCGTTGTATGTTGGTTCTTATATAGGGAAGCACAAACTTTGTCCTGCAGTAAGCCCCGGAAAAACAATCGAAGGTTCAATCGGGGGGCTTACGGCGAATTTATGCGCAGGCGGTCTCTTCAAGTATCTTTTTTTCCCTGCATATTCATGGTGGGTGAGTATTCTTTTCTTTATTTTAGTGGGAATTGCAGGGCAGCTTGGGGATCTTTTTGAATCGGAATTAAAGAGGTCAGCCGGTGTTAAAGACTCCGGGGAATTATTGCCGGGTCATGGCGGGATTCTTGACCGTATAGATGCCCTTCTCTTTGCCGCTCCTGTCGCATGGTTTTTCAAGGAGTACCTTTTTTAATAAGTACAAAAAGCCGAAAGGCAGGATAACGGGTTAATAATTATGAAGTCTCTTTCCATCATGGGCTCAACAGGGTCAATAGGTGCAAATGCCCTGAAAATTGTCGAAATGTTTCCGGACAGGTTCTGCGTTAAGGTCCTTGCTGCAAAAAATAATGTTTCTGTTCTTGCAAGACAAATTCAAAAATTTATCCCCGATTTTGCTGTGGTCTTTGATGAAAAAAGCGCTGATGAGCTAAAAAGGATTACAGCAGATAGTGGTGTTGAAATACTGTATGGGGCTGATGGTTACAATGCTGCAGCATCGTATGAACCAGTAGATATGGTCATAGCTGCAATGGTAGGCTCAGCCGGCCTGATGCCCACCCTGTCGGCAATTGATGCCGGGAAAAATATTGCCCTGGCCAACAAGGAGACTCTTGTAATGGCCGGAAACATTGTCATGAAAAAGGCCGCGGAAAAAAACGTAAAGATACTTCCCATAGACAGCGAACACAGCGCAATTTTCCAATGTATCGCAGGGCATCGCAGGGAAGATATGGACAAGGTACTCCTTACAGCTTCTGGAGGGCCCTTTCTTAACCTGCCACTGAGCGAGTTTGATTATATTAAACCGGAAGATGCCATGAATCATCCGACCTGGGAAATGGGGAGAAAGATCAGTATCGACTCCGCAACGCTTATGAATAAAGGGCTTGAGGTTATGGAAGCCGGGCATCTTTTCGGGGTTTCTCTGGAAGATATTGAAGTAATTATTCATCCTCAAAGCGTGATTCATTCAATGGTATCCTATAAAGACGGGTCAGTTATTGCCCAGATGGGCATACCTGATATGAAAGGGGCGATAGCATATGCAATGTCTTACCCGGAACGCCTTCCTCTCGGGCAACCGCTTCCCGATTTTAAATCTATCGGATCACTCACATTTCAAAAGCCTGACACCGGAAAATTTCCTTGCCTTGATCTTGCTTTTTCTGCAGGCAAAACAGGGGGAACCCTGCCATCTGTTTTAAATGCTGCAAACGAAGTTGCTGTTGAAGCCTTTTTAAACAAACGCTTACGGTTTACAGATATTCCGGAAGTTATCAGGAAAACTATGGAGAAGCATTTTGTTGTTGCAAATCCGGCACTTTCTGATATTCTTGAAGCCGATCTTTGGGCCCGCAAAATTGCCGAGGAACAAATTCCTTAAGTGTTAATTGCCGGTCACGCTGTTTATTGGTATCAGCCATTCTGTCACCTTAAAAAAAAATAGTATAAATTATTATGAGCACGGATCTTTTTGCCTTTATTATTGTTCTTGGCGTATTGGTTTTCTTCCATGAGCTTGGCCATTTCCTTATGGCCAGACTTTTTGGTGTTGGGGTTGAGAAGTTTTCCCTTGGATTTGGCCCAAGATTATTTGGAAGAAAAATAGGGATAACGGATTATCGGGTTTCTGCAGTTCCTCTTGGCGGCTATGTTAAAATGGTTGGTGAGGAGCCTGATGCCGATATAGATCCTGCCGATATTCCTCTTTCATTCACGCATAAGCATGTTTTAAAGAAAATATTAATCGTTGGTGCCGGACCTTTCTTCAACCTGGTTCTTGCCATAATGATATTTTTCTTAATTTTCCTGGTCTCGGGCACATTCATATTAAAACCCACTGTAGGAACTGTTGAAAAAGGATCTCCGGCCGAAATAGCCGGCTTGGTTAAAGGAGATCTTATTGAGGCGATTGACGGGAAAGGTATTCCGGACTGGGAAGTGATGGCAGGAATCATTTCCGGAAGCAATGGGGAAAAACTCTCCGTTTCTGTTCGCCGGAATAGTTCGGTCATTACGCTTGATGTTTTGCCTGAACTTAAGACCGCAAAAAACATATTCGGGGAAGAAGTTAAACGCTATGCAATAGGAATTGCCTCTGCAGGTGATTTTTATTCAAAAAAGTTAAATCCTTTTCAGGCCCTGTTTGAAAGTGTCAGGCAGACATATAAGATTACAAATTTAACAATAGTAAGCATTGCCAAGCTCATTCAGGGGACCGTATCTGCAAAAACTCTTGGCGGTCCGCTAATGATCGCAGAGATGGCCGGGCAGCAGGCAAGAGAAGGGGTCGCCAATTTACTATTTTTCATTGCCCTTTTAAGTATTAATCTGGCCGTACTGAATTTTCTTCCGATTCCGGTATTAGATGGCGGGCATTTGCTTTTCTTTTTTATAGAGGCTGCAATCGGAAGACCAGTCAATACGAAGATACGGGAAATTGCCCAACAGGTTGGCGTTTTTATTTTAATTGTTCTTATGATTTTTGTTTTTTATAATGATATAACACGAATTTTTTTCAGTTGATAAAAAATATATGGACTCGCAAAAAGTCTGAATTTTCACAATACTTTATAACCTCCAATAATTAAGCAAGAAAACATTATGCCGCACAGACTTGAGATCGCATTAAAATCAGAGATGTTTGATGCCGAAGGGGAAGGTATCTGCCATAAGGCAAAAAATTATTTCAGTATTGAATTATCAAAAGTTCGCACAATTTCCGTCATCACTATTGATGCTGCATTGACAGATGACCAGCTAAAAATGATTCAGACTGCAATTTTTACAAATCCTGTTACTCAGATATCATCATATGATCCGTTGCCGGCAAAATTCGACTGGATTATTTGGGTTGGTTACAGGCCGGGGGTTAAAGATAATCCAGGAAGTACCGCAGTTGAGGCAATAGAAGATATACTGGGAATCAGTTTTTCTAATGAAGATGCTGTTTATACTTCAAAAAGATATTGTGTAAGTGGTTACAATCTTGTTCGGCAAGATATTGAAAGAATAGCTTCAGAACTCCTTGCGAATGATATAATTCAACTGTGGAGGATTTATTCAAAGAAGGACTGGGACAGTTCGACCGGGATTGGTTATATTATTCCAAAAGTAATACTAAATCATGTTCCAACGGTTTCATCAATTTCCATTGAAAGCGATGAAGCCCTGAAAAAAATAAGTGACGAACGTAACCTTGCCCTCAATCCAAACGATATTCCTACCATAAGGTCTTATTTTTTAGGACAAGATGTTTTAGCTGAACGCGCTTTGGTTGGCCTGTCCGAGCCAACCGATATTGAACTTGAATATATATCTCAGGCAAGAAGTGATCATTGCAACCACAATACATTCAGAGGATTGTTCAGGTACACAGATATTGAAACCGGACATATTGAAACGGTTGATAGTCTATTTAAGACATATATTGAAGCCCCGACACTTTATCTTAAAGATAGAAAGCCGTGGGTTGCATCTGTATTATGGGATAATGCCGGGGCGGGAATTTTTGATGATAAGCATTATTATGTCATCACGGGTGAAACGCATAATTCGCCATCCAACATAGAGGCTTATGGTGGCGCAATTACAGGAATTGTTGGGGTTTACCGCGATCCTCTCGGAACGGGAAAAGGTTCAAAGCTGATCATGGGAAGTTATGGCTTCTGCGTTGGATACAGGGATTATGATGGCCCGCTTACACCTCACCTTCATCCGAGGCGTCTTCTTGACGGCGTGATAGAAGGAGTCAGAGATGGCGGGAATAAAAGCGGGATTCCCACACCCTTTGGACAGGTCCTTTTTCACCATGGATATATGGGAAAATGTCTCGTATTTGTCACTGCCTTAGGAATAATGCCGTCAATAATCCGGGGAAAACCCGCTGAGCAAAAGAAAACATCTCCCGGGGAACTTGTTATTATGTGCGGTGGAAGGGTGGGAAAAGACGGGATACACGGAGTAACGGCTTCATCAGAAGTTTTTTCTGAGAATACACCTGCAGGTCATGTCCAAATAGGTGACCCATACACACAGAAGAAGATGCATGATTTTCTCCTTGAGGCCCGTGATGAAGGGCTTATTATGTTTATAACAGATAACGGAGGAGGCGGACTTTCATCATCCATAGGCGAATCTGCCCGCTATTCAAATGGCTGCGAAATAGAGCTCGAAAAAGTACCCTTAAAATATGAAGGTCTTGACCAGTGGGAAATCTGGGTTTCAGAATCCCAGGAGCGTATGACCGTTGCCATCAGGCCGGAACATCTTGACAGGTTCCTTGAGCTTTCAGCAAAATACTCTGTTGAGAGCACGGCAATTGGCAGATACACTAACTCAGGAAAGATTCATATAAAATACAACAACAAAACCTGTGCTTATGTTGATATGGATCTGCTTTCGGCCGGTTTTCCCCAGTGGGAGTTTGATGCTGTGTGGCAGCCACCTGAATGGCGCGGCTTATTTGAACCGGTGATGAAAGAGCCGCATGATTACAATAAGCTTTTGCTGGATCTTTTATCCCGCCCCAATATTTGCTCCAAGGAATGGATTTGCAGGCAGTATGACCATGAAGTACAGGGTGGCAGCGTAATAAAACCGCTTGTAGGTGCAAACCGCGATATAAACAGCGATGCTGTGGTCATAAGACCTGTTCTGGACTCCAAGAAAGGTCTTGCTTTTTCCCAGGCGCTTATACCCCATTACTCTTCAATAGATGCTTATCATATGACAAGCTGTACTATCGATGAGGCTTTCCGCCGGCTTCTGTGTGTAGGAGGAGATCCGGAGCATGTTGGAGGAGTGGACAATTTTTGCTGGCCCAGTATCCAGTATCATCCTGTAAATAATCCGGACGGACAATTTAAGGCCGCCCAGCTTGTGCGATCATGTATGGCATTGTCTGAGATGTGTCTTGCATACAAAATACCTCTTTTGTCGGGAAAAGACAGCATGTATGTTGACGGGCATCTTTCAGGACAATACGGTGAAACCCATAAGATTTCTGCTCTTGAAACCCTTCAATTTTCATCGGTATCCGTGATAAAGGATATTAATAAATGTGTAACGATGGACAGCAAAATTCCGGGAGATCTGGTTTATGTGCTGGGCACAACCCGCAATGAACTGGGTGCTTCGGAATATTACGAACATTTCGGGTATATTGGTTTAAATGTTCCGAAGGTTTTTCCGGATAAGTTTATAAAGATTTACATGGCTCTCGGAGGTGCAATTGATAAGGGTTTAGTTGCTTCGGCACATGGTATATACCGCGGGGGGCTGGGCATACACCTTGCTATGGTTGCAATGGGCGGAAACTTTGGTATGAAAGTTGATGTTGGACTTGTCCCGGCTGAAGGAGCAGACCGTGGCGACGCCCTTCTTTTTTCTGAATCGGCCGGACGTATAATTGCTTCCGTTGCGCCTGAAAATAAAAAAGATTTTGAAAACCTTTTCTTCGGGCTGCCATTCGCATGCGTGGGAACGGTGATAGAGAGTAAAGATTTTGTTTTGGATAGACCTCAAGGCAGAAACCTTGTTTCTGTCTCCGTTGATGATTTGAGAAATGCCTGGAAAAAGCCTCTTGGAGACCTGATATGAGCGAAGTTAAGGTTCTTGTACTTGCCGGATACGGCTTGAACTGCGATTATGAAACTGCTTATGCTTTTGAGCTGGCCGGAGCAAAAGCTGTAAGAGTGCATATGAATTCTCTTATCGACGGAACAATAAAACCGGAAGATTTTCATATAATGGCCTTTGTTGGAGGCTTTGGGTGGGGCGATGACCATGGAGCTGGTGTTGTCCAGGCTGTAAAACTTAAGACAAAAATTGGTAACAAGATCATTGATTTTATCGGAAACGGCAATCTGGTTATAGGGATATGCAACGGATTTCAGGCTATTGTTAATATGGGACTTTTACCCGGTTTTGATAATAATTATACTGCGCGATCCGTTGCTCTTACTTTCAATGATTGCGGCAATTTCAGGGATGACTGGGTTTATCTCAAAGTTAACACAGCATCTCCCTGTGTATTTACAAAAGGGCTCGATAATATAGAGCTTCCGATAAGGCATGGTGAAGGGAAATTTTACTCTGATGAACTTACAATCAACCGGCTTGTTGAAAACAATCAGATAGCCATTCATTATGTCTTGCCGGATTGGTCTGAAGCAAAAGGGAAATTTCCGTACAATCCCAACGGGTCCATAAGAGATATTGCCGGAATATGTGATTTAAGCGGCCGTGTTTTTGGCCTAATGCCGCATCCTGAAGGATATAATCACATTACAAACCATCCTGACTGGACAAGGCGAATAGATAAAGATAAACGTTTTGGAAAGAATGTTTATCTGTCAGAAACAACAGCCGGAATTCGCATCTTTGAAAATGCGGTTAACTATATAAAACACCGGTAGCCATTGGTCCTGTTACAGTATAAAATAATTTAATAGTTCTATAAAA
>JAHJJB010000022.1 GCA_018823005.1 Pseudomonadota bacterium
AACCCATCCTGTCTCTCTATCTTCAAGGTTCAGGATAAATTTTAATGGAAAAAATCAATAAAATTACCACCACTGCCACTCTGTTCTTTTCCATCCTTCTGGCACTCTTTTCCCTGCTTCTTCCCGTCTATGCCTTCATCCCGAATCTGATTGAGAGGTCGATCCATTTAGGACTCGCGATACCGATTATCTTTTTGGCCGGGAAGAGATTTAAGAAGAAACGGACTCTCGTAGTTGACCTCCTTTTTACTGCCCTTGGGCTGTTTCTCTGCATTTACATCATGGTCGACTTCGAAGGGGTGCTCAATCAGTTCGGAATCGTCAAGAACTCCTATCAAATCATGATGGGTCTGGCAATGGTGCTGATCGTGCTGGAATGTGCGCGCAGGATGATCAAACCCGTGCTTCCCGCAATCACCTTTCTCTTCCTCCTCTATGCTATTTATGGCCATCACATTCCCGGCTATTTCGGCCATGTGAAGTACGACCTCTCTCAGATCACGGGGATGCTCTATCTGACGACCGGAGGTCTCTGGGGCCAGCTCACAGGGATTTCGGCCAACATCATCGCCATCTTCGTCTTTCTGGGTGCATTCATCAGTTTTACAGGAGGGGGAACCGGGTTTAGAAAAATCTCCGTTCGCCTTGCAGGTAGACTGAAAGGCGGGCCGGGTAAAGTGGCAGCTGTTGCCAGCGCCATGTTTGGAAGCATTTCCGGAAGCGCATCTGCCAATGTGGTCACCACAGGCGCCTTCACTATTCCCATGATGAAGAAGTTGGGGTTCCGCCCTCCCTTTGCCGCAGCTGTGGAGGCTGTGGCCTCGACAGGAGGCCAGATCATGCCTCCCATCATGGGCGCAGGGGCCTTCATCATGGCCGAACTGACCCAGACTCCTTACCTCAAAATTGCACTCGCCGCTTTACTGCCGGCCGCCCTCTACTTTTTCACCGTCTGGATAGGAGTCCATTTCTTTGCCATGAGGGACGGTCTTCATGGGCTTGAGGCGAAAGAGATTCCGTCCTGGCGTGAAACCCTCAGGGCAAGCAGTTTTTTCATCATTCCTTTTACCATTCTGATCTTTTTTCTCGTCCGTCTTTTTACTCCCCAGTATGCCGCTTTCTGGGCTACACTGAGCACCCTTCCTCTCGCCTTCATCACGCTGGACTGGAAATATGATCGAACCTTCTTAACCAAAATAAAAGGAGCGGTTCAGGAAGGCGCCTCTCAGGTTGCCATGATCGCAAGCATCTGCGCTTGTGCCCAGATCATTATTGCCATCCTCTCCTATACCGGGTTTGGTGTGAAGATCTCCACCCTCATTGTCGATTTAGGCGGAGGCAGTCTCTTCCTCACGCTGGTCTTCACCATGGTCGCCTGCATCATTCTCGGAATGGAAGTCCCCACAACGGCCGCCTATATCATGGCTGCTGTGGTGGCCGCTCCCGTGCTGATCAAACTGGGCATCCATCCGCTTGCAGCTCACTTTTTCATCTTTTATTACGCTATTCTCTCTGCCATCACCCCTCCTGTCTGTGGCGCTGTCTTTATTGCCTCGGGAATGGCTGGAGCCGATTGGATGCAGACCGCCAGCTATAGTCTCAGGCTGAGCTATGCCGCTTTCTTATTGCCCTTTGTCTTTATCTATGACAACTCCATTCTGTTTATCACGGGAAGTCTCCTGGATACTCTTTTATGCGTCATCAGGATGACCATGGCCATGGCCCTCCTGAGCGCGGGGTTTATCGGACAGTTTCGAAGGGAGTTAAATATTCCGGGCAGGTTCGTCTTGCTTGCTCTGGGAGTTCTATGGATTGTTAATTACTGGCTCTGGGATCTGCTTGGTTTGATCGGAACGATCCTCATCGTCTGGGACCGGAATCTGATCTACCGAAACCCACCGGTTCCTCGAAATGTTAAAATGGAAGGGATGAGATCGGATGGTTAAGCCTCTCGTTATCGTTTCAAAAGGCGCAGACCCTTACAGCACCACAAAAATGGCTCTAAAGCGTTTTCCCCTTCCCGATCTGAAAAACAAAAGGATTCTGATCAAACCCAATGCCGCCCGCTTGGCCTCTCCAGGCGATGGCATCACGACCCACCCTACAGTAGTTTCTGCCACCATTGACTATCTGAGAGAAAAGGGAGCAAAGGATATCGTGATTGGAGAGGGCTGTATTTTTGGTGTGGATGCCCGGGAGGCATTCCGGATGACAGGGATGAAGGAAATTTCAGAAAAGAAGGACGTGAAGCTTATTGATCTTGACCGGTTAGGTCCGGCTGAATGGACCATTCCTCATGGAAAACTTCTAAAGAAGGTGAAAGTTTCCTCCATCCTGAAGGATTTTGATTGGGTTGTTTCAATTCCTGTGATGAAAACCCATATGCATACCCGGGTCACCTTGAGCATTAAAAATATGAAGGGGCTCCTTTGGCGAAGGGAGAAGGCCAAACTTCACCATCTCCGATCGAATGAAAGGATTACCAGAGGATATAAGGAACTCGATTTTGGCATAGCCGAGATGGCTACGGTTCTCATGCCCGACTTCGCTGTCATCGATGGCACAGTTGGAATGGAGGGGATGGGACCGGCTTACGGGAAGCCGAAAGAGATGGGGATCGTCCTGGTCAGTGACAGTCCACTCTCTGCTGATGCTGTGGCCTCGCGACTGATGGGATTTGCTCCTGAAGAAATTCCTTACCTTCGATTATCTGCAGAAAGGGGTCTGGGAGAAATTCAACTCCAAAACATTTCCGTTGAGCCGCAGGATTATTTGAAATGGGAAGATCCTTTCGAACCTCCCCCTACCAAATTCTCCATTCCCTTTCCTGATGTCGTGGTGTATGATAAAGGATCATGCAGTGCCTGCCTTTCAACCCTTTTGCTATTTCTTCAGAAGTATCATCAACAACTCGATGATTATCGTCTGATTGACAAAAAAGTTCATATTGGAATCGGTAAATATTTGGATTTCTGTCCGGATGGAACGGTTCTTGTTGGAAACTGCACCTCGAAGATCAAAAAAAAAGGAATTTTCATCAAGGGATGTCCTCCAATCTCCTCAGAGATCATGCGCACCCTCGATTCAAGAAAACAAAGAGGTTCGATAATTTGAATTCTCACGCAGGCAAGAAAAAGATTGCCTATTTGGGTCCACACGGAACCTTTACCCATAGTGCAGCTATAAATTTCTTCGGATCGGAAGAAGAATTCATTTCCGGAAATACGGTTAAGGAGGTTCTTCATCTTTATAAGATTCGAGCGGTAAAAAACTGTGTTTTGGCTATTGAAAGCTCCATAACAGGTATTGTCCGTGAAAACCTTGATGAGATGCAAAAAATTGACCAGGGGTTTATTGTTGGAGAAGTCCTAATCCCGGTCCATCACCATTTAATGGCAAGACCAGGGTCAAATTTGCATGGAGTTAAAGTCGTAATAGGCCATCCGGTAGCAATAGAAGAGTCAAAACTATGGCTTCAGCAAAACCTCCCGAATGTTAAGCTGGAAACGGTTCCTTCATCATCCATGGCTCCATTAGAGGTTAGCCAAAAAAGAGCTTTAGCGATTGCGGCAATTGCCTCAAAGACGGCAGCTGAACTCTATGGATTGAAAATTCTGGCTTCCGATATCGAAGATATTCACGATAACACCACTCGTTTCTGGGTTCTCGGAAGAAAGATTCAAGCTCCTACTGGACAGGATAAAACGACTTTGTTAGTTCAAGAAGATCTTAATGCTGTCCTCCATGGTTTAATGACCTTAAATATTTCAATTATATCCATTTATGAACGTCCAACCACGGAAGGATTAGGCCGTCACTTCTACCTTCTGGAAGCGGGAGGTCATGCCAGGGAAAATCCCCTCGATCTTTTCCTAGAGAAATTTCCAAATATCAGGCTCTTGGGTTCCTATCCAAGAAAGTATTAAAATATGGGCAAGCCGCCGGTACATCCTAAAGTCTACTTATCAATTAAAAATAGTAAATTCAGGACGACATAAAGTATGTGAAGAGTGTGCTTGAAATGGTTTTTTGTATTTGATAGAGGATGTTCATGCAGAGTATCGATATTGGAAGCCCCGGCTATTTATGTACGTACGGCGGGTGAATCATGAACTTGCTGCTGAAAGCGAGAGATGCACTCTGTGAAGACCTGATGAGCGGACCATGAAACTATTCGAAATAACAGCCATATTGATGGTGCTTACAGCGCTGTTCAGCTACATCAATTACCGTGTGCTACGCATGCCGACAACCATTGGGGTGATGTTCATCGCCCTGGTTGTCTCTCTGGGAATCGTTACACTAGGCTGGATAGGCATAGATATCGGACAGGCCGGCATTGCGCGGATTCTGGAAGCGATCGATTTCAATCAGGCTTTGCTGCATGGCATGTTATCGTTTCTTCTCTTTGCCGGGGCAATGCATATCAAGCTCGATGATCTGATGAGCCAGAAATGGGCCATAACTGTCCTTGCGACTGCCGGTGCTGTTGCCTCAACCTTCATCGTAGGTGGTCTGAGCTGGATCGTGCTGAAATATCTGGAGATCCCGACTTCGTTCATCTACTGCCTTCTATTCGGGGCCCTGATCTCACCAACCGATCCGGTAGCCGTCATCGGCATTCTCAAGACCGTTGGAGTTCCCAAAGGCCTTGAAACTAAGATTGCCGGAGAATCGCTCTTCAACGACGGCATCGGTGTTGTGGTGTTTCTGATCCTTCTTGAGCTTGCGCTGGTAGGGGGCGATATTACCGTGGGCAGGGTGGCGCTGCTCTTCCTTGTGGAAGCGGTTGGCGGAGGCTTGCTGGGACTGGTGATCGGAGTGCTTGCTTACCAGATGCTCAAACGGGTCAACAACTACCAGGTTGAAGTGATCATAACCCTGGCGCTGGTCATGGGCGGCTATGCCCTGGCAGACAGAATCCACACATCCGGGCCAATTGCCATTGTGGTGGCAGGTTTGCTGATCGGCAACCACGGTCGCGCTTTCGCCATGTCGGAAATTACCCGCGAACGCCTCGACGATTTCTGGGAACTGATGGATGAGATCCTCAATGCACTGCTCTTCATGTTGATCGGCCTGGAAGTGCTGGTTATGCCCTTTACACGCGCCCTGCTCATTGCAGGCTTGTTGGCGATCGTTATCACCCTGTTCGCCCGATGGGCGAGCGTTGGGGGAGCAGTACTGCTCATGCGAACATTCAGGTCATTCAGCCCGGGGGTGATCAAAATCCTGACCTGGGGTGGATTGCGTGGGGGGATCTCGGTAGCACTTGCCCTGTCTCTTCCGGCTGTGCCGGAGAGAAGCACCATTGTGACCATCACCTATATTATCGTTGTCTTCTCCATCGTCTTTCAAGGCATGACCCTGGGGCGACTGGTTAAGCGAATCTACCCGGATGTTCAGGGAAAAGCTTAGGATGCAAACCATGAAGCTTGCGTTGATAGCAGCAATTGTCCTTTCTCTGGCAATTCAAAGGAGGTCCAAATGTACGATCATTTAAGTGTCTGGCTTAATGGCAGGATGATTCCATGGCCTGAAGCTAAAGTGCCTATTCTTTCACACGGCTTCAGCCGGGGTTCGGCCATATTTGAAATTTTCGGCACCCATGAAGGCCCTAAGGGCACAGTCGCTTTCAGAATGGACCTGCACCTCAACCGGCTGATGAGAAGCGCCGAACTTCTGGGAATGCAAACAGGTTACTCCGCCCGGCAGATTGCGGAAGCCGTAGCAGAAATTGTCAGGACCAACAAGATAGGGCGCGGCCTGGTAAAAATACTGGCCTATTGGGGCGAGGAGGCCGTTATTCAACTTGTTCTGGACTCCAAACTGGATGTGGCCGTCTTCGCTATTCCAGACAGTGAGGAACTGGGTCTGGATAATGCAAGGCCGGTTTCAGCATGCATCTCCAAATGGCGGAAGCTCCACCCCGAGACAGTGCCGGTTGAGGCCAAGGCCTGTGGCAACTACCTGAATGGCTATCTGGCGCGAAGGGATGCAAATCTCCGGGGCTTTAATGTGGGCCTTTTGGTTGGGACGGACGGTTTTCTCGCCGAAGGGTCGGTCGAATCGGTGTTCCTGGTAAAAGACGGTGTTATCAAGACACCGCCCCTGGGCAGGATACTGTCCGGCATTACGCGACTTTCCATCCTGCAGGCCGCGCCCATCATCGGCATCCGCACTTCTGAAGAACCGGTTCTGCCTGAGGATCTCTTCACAGCCGATGAGATATTTGTGTGCAATACGGGCATCAAAATCCTGCCGGTAGAACGCTTTGAGGACCGGACACTTGAAGCCCCGGGGCCTGTTACCAGTCAACTTATGGAACTGATGAAGAGCATTCTCAATTTCTCGGACGACCGGTTCAACGACTGGTTTTCTCCCATATAGCTGATATAATGTGTATAAATAACAATTGATGAATTGCAAGAGGCTGCAGGTTGTCATGCAAAGGTCTCAGTCACTGTTCTGAAAGAAAGAGGAAGCAAGCATAAAGAATATGTTCACGGCTATGATTGAAGGTGTCCATGAACCGGCAATCAAGGCAGGAATAGTTGAACAACACATTTTTGAAAAAGGAATCAGGGAGTTATACCGAACTACAGAGGCGGACGGAGTATTCTGTTATACTTTTTTAAAGGCCGTTGGAAACAAATGCCTGCTGAAAAACCGTTATCATCAAACCATTAATCAGACTGAGAGGCGAGAATGAAAAAGGTAGCTTTGTTTGTGTTTATTTCATTTGTGATTTTAATAAATTATGCAACTGCTTCTGAAGTTACAAGTTCTCATAAAATGGCCGCAGAGCGTCTATTCATTGCAATGGATATAGATAAAACTTTAACGCAAATGATAGATTCAATGCTGAAAATGGAGATTCAGAAAAATCAACAGTTGACTTTATATGAAGGCGTTATGAGGAGGTTCTTTTTAAAATATTTGAGTTATGAGGCACTGAAAGATGATATGGTAAGAATCTATACAGATGAATTAACAGAAGAAAACCTGAACAAAACAGCTGAATTCTTTAGTTCACCTGCGGGGAAAAAATTTTCTGAAAAACAGGTGGTGCTGTTTCAAAAGGGGGCAATGCTTGGACAATCCAGAGTAAATAAAAATATTGAAGAACTAAAAAAAATGATTGAAATTGAAACAGAAAGATTGAAATCATTGCAAAATCAATCAAAATAACAACCTGATTGCCGAACAAAATGATTGAGAAGATGCATGAATTGAACCGACGGCTCGGGTTTACAACATGCAGGCGGCATATTATAATATTATTATTGCAATGATTCTCAAGAATAACACTTGAAAGCCTTATAATATTGTGTTAGGCGGGGCGGAGTTTTGTTTTATGCGAAGGACTCTTTTTATTGCTAATCTGATGTGGATATTGCTTTCTACAAATCCGACAGGAGGCCGGTATGATTGAGGCGGTTCTGTTTATGATGGGGCTGGGACTTGCTTGCAGTTCTCTATTGAGTGCAGCCTCCAAAATATTTTATGTATATGAAGATCCAAGAATAGCTGAAGTTGAGGGGTTCCTCGCAGGAGCCAACTGCGGAGGTTGCGGTTTTGCCGGCTGCGCTGCTGCTGCCGGCGCCATTGTCTCCGGAAAAGCCAAGCCGAGCGCCTGTCTTGTTGCCGGAATGGAATCGGCAGTCAATGTCGCAAGAGTGATGGGAATAGACCCCGGAACGGCCGAACCGAAAAAATCCCTTAACGATTGCAACGGAGGAGACAGGGCCGCGGACAAGTTTATCTATGACGGCATTACAGGGTGCCGGGCGATGTCAGCTTTTTATGGAGGAAAACGTCTTTGCAGTGTGGGCTGTATAGGGTTTGGAGATTGCGTTGTTTCGTGCATGTTTAATGCAATTCATATGGGACCTGCCGGGTACCCTGTTGTGGATGAAGCAAAATGCGTCGGATGCGGCGCATGCGAAAAAGTCTGTCCGAAAGGCATCTTAAACGTTCGTACAATGTCCGAGAGGCTTCTTCATTTCAATGCGGAAGATGACGCTCTTTCCCCGTGCAGCCAGACATGTCCTGCCGAAATCAATATCCCGCAGTACATATCGCAGATCAGGGGCCGTGATTATTCCGGAGCCGTCAATACAATAAAGGATCGAAACCCTCTTCTTCTTGCCTGCGGGAGAGTCTGTCCTCATCCGTGCGAATCCTATTGCCGGAGAGGTATTGAAGACGAGCCTGTATCCATAAACCAGCTGAAACGGTTTGTTGCAGACTATGAAATGAACTCGGGAAAACGTCTTCCAATTCCCTGCGCTCCATCTACCGGAAAGAAAGTGGCGGTTGTCGGCGGCGGGCCCGCCGGGCTGAGCTGCGCATATTTTCTGAGACGGCTCGGCCATGATGTCACCATATTCGACATGATGCCGGAGCTGGGGGGCATGATCCGCTACGGTATTCCGGAGTACCGTCTTCCAAAAGCCGTGCTGAAGTGGGAAACGGACGGTATTCTGGCGCTTGGTATTGAGCATAAACCCAATGTCAGACTGGGAAGGGATTTTGATACCGCATCTTTAAAAACAGACGGATTCGACGCCGTTTTTCTCGGTATCGGCGCATGGAAGGATTACATGCTTGGTGCTGAAGGTGAAAACCTTGAAGGTTGTTATACCGGAATTGATTTTCTGACCCGGTTTGCAGAACATCAGCAGGAAGGAAAGGAGCCGGGATCTTTTCCTGTTGGTCGCAAATGCGCCGTAATCGGAGGAGGAAATACCGCTATAGACTGTGTCCGAACCCTGATAAGGCTCGGAGCAGAAGAGGTATCCATTGTTTACCGCAGAACCCGAAGCGAGATGCCTGCCAATCAGGTGGAAATAGAGGCGGCGGAGCATGAAGGCGTAAAGTTTGTATTTCTTGCCGCACCCGTCAAGGTAATCGCCGATCAGAACAACCGGGTATCCAAACTCGAGTATCTCAGGATGGAACTGGGAGAACCGGATGCAAGCGGAAGACGCCGCCCTGTGCCGGTGAAAGGCTCTGAAACCTTAATTGATGCGGATATGATTATTTCCGCCATAGGCCAGGGACCTGATGTTTCATTTATAAATGACGATGAATTAATAAAAGAATTGAAAATTACCCGGTGGAGTACGATAGATGCCGACCCGGAAACTCTCCAGTCCAGCATCCCCTATGTATTTGCCGCAGGAGATGCATTTACCGGGGCTTCGCTGGTTATTGAGGCAATCGGCGGCGGGAGAAGGGCGGCTAGGGCTATTCACCTCTATCTTGCGGGGGAAGAGGTTACGCCTGTCCCCAAATCCTTGAGGAAGCAGCATATCCGGGAATCTCTTTTTACGTCCGTTGAAGGTGTGGTGCGCTCGAAACGAACGCCCATGCCGGAGCTTCCGGTAGGCGAGAGAATCATATCCTTTGTGGAATCAGACCTTGTGATAAGCGAAACAGATGCGATCCATGAATCCGGACGCTGCCTGAACTGCTGCCGGATATGTTACGACAGGGAAGCTGCCTGACCCGACATCCCGCGCCTGATGGCTCGGACCTCAAATGAAGCTCCCCACAGTTGGTCAGGCGGTTAAAACGGCAGCCGGAAACCCCCAAGCGCAGACTGTTTCTGACTTCCTCTACCCTGAATTCCAGTCAACTGGGATATCCGGCTTTCCACCTCAGTGCCAATGCCCTCAAATCCACCGAGGCTTCCCTTTGCTTCCTGAAGCGGACCGCTCACCTTGTCGGATATGGCTGCACGCAGTTTATTTTCAAACTGGAAAACCTGATTCTTTATTATTGAGCCGACAGCATCTTTGAGTAAATCATCAAGGTTGGA
>JAHJJB010000245.1 GCA_018823005.1 Pseudomonadota bacterium
AAAGCTTCAATTATAGCTTTTGACATGTGAAGCTTGTTTTCAGACTGGTCCCACACAACTGAGTTCGGCCCCTCAAGCACCTCTTCGCTTATTTCTTCTTCTCTGTGAGCGGGAAGACAGTGCATGACAATGACATCCCTCGAAGCCTGTTTGACAAGCCTGCTGTTTACCTGATAAGATTCGAACACTCGTTTCCTTATTGTATGCTCGCTCTCCTGCCCCATGCTTGCCCAGACATCCGTATATATAACATCTGACTCTTTGGCAGCTTCAACAGGGTTGGATATTACATCAATTTTGCCATTTCCGGTTCCGATAGCCCTCATTAATATCTCGTCATTCGGGTAATAACCCTCGGGACATGCCAGAACAAGGTTAAGACCTAAAACTGCGGCAGCATTAATCCATGAATGGGCCACATTGTTTCCGTCACCGATCCAGGCTATCTTTATATCGCTGTATCTCCCCTTCTTCTCTATTACAGTCATCAAGTCGCTCAAAACCTGGCACGGGTGGTACAAATCGGTCAGGGCATTTACAACAGGTATCGAAGAAAATTCCGCGAATTCTTCCAGCAGATCCTGGGAATATGTCCTTATCGCCAGGCAGTCCAGATACCTTGAGAGAACTCTTGCGGTATCCCTCACAGGTTCATCCCTTGCTATCTGTGTATCCCTTGCGCTTATAAAAAGCGGATTGCCTCCGAGCTGGACCATTGCAGATTCGAAGGAAACTCGCGTACGTGTCGATGCCTTGTCAAATATCAGACCAAGGGTTTTTCCCGTAAAAGGCCTGTACGGAACACCTTTCTTCTGCATATCCTTAAGTTCGATCGCCCTGTTCAGGAGTTTGTCGATATCTTCCTTCGATAAATCCAAAAGAGTCAGAATGTCTTTTTTCAAGTTACCCTCTGCTTGACTGTTTCTTAAATAAATCGCTGCCTGTTTCTGATTTGCACGCCCTGTACCTTGACCCTATACCCTTGACCCTTTAATTATAATATTTCATCCAGACACAAGATGAGCGCGTCAATTTCTTCCCTGCTGATTATAAGGGGCGGAACAAATCTGATTATCCTGCCCTGAATGCAGTTAATAAGGAATCCCCTCTCAAGGCACTTAGTTACCAGATTCTCTCCTTTTTCTTTATCAAGCTCCATCCCAATAAGAAGCCCGACACCTCTTACATCCAGAACTGATGAGTGCCTGCTTTTCAGCCACAGGAGCCTTTCCTGAAAATATGCGCCCATCTTATCACAATTATCAATTATGTTCTCCTCAGACAAAACCTTTAATACTTCAAGCGCAGCTGCAGTTACAACTGGAGTTCCCCCAAATGTTGTTGCGTGGGAACCATGAACAAAGGCTGATGCAACATGCTCTTTTGCCAGCATGGCACCGATTGGAAGGCCGTTTCCGAGCGCCTTTGCCAAAGTCATAATATCCGGCTCCACACCTGAATGCTGATAGGCAAAAAGCTTTCCGGTACGCCCTATCCCGGTCTGTATTTCATCAAATATGAGAAGCGTGCCGGATTTGTCACAGAGTTTTCTTACTTCTTTCAGGTATCCGGAACCGGCGACATGCACCCCTCCTTCACCCTGGACAGGCTCAAGGATTACTGCGCATGTGGAAGGGCCAATCATTCCAGCCAGAGCTTCCGGATCATTAAATGGAACAAAATCAAATCCTTCAAGCACAGGGTCATATCCCTTTTTGATTTTGTCCTGTCCTGTCGCTGATAAAGTTGCCATTGTACGGCCGTGAAACGACTTCTCCATGGAAATTATTCTGTACCGGTCGTTTTCGCCCTTATCCTTGAAATTCTTTCTGGCCAATTTGATCGCAGCCTCATTTGCTTCAGCGCCGCTGTTGCAGAAAAAAACCCTGTCTGCAAAACTGTTTTCAACAAGCATTGATGCAAGTTCAACCTGAGGAATCGTATAGTAAAGGTTAGATACATGGAAAAGAAGATCGGCCTGGCTGCAGAGGGCCTTTACCACCCTTGGATGTGCGTGCCCGAGGCTGCATACCGCCACTCCCGCAACAAAATCAATGTAGGACTTTCCTTCAGTATCCCAAACCATACAACCCTTACCCTTCTCAATTACAATGGGTGGGCGTTTATACGTTGCAGCAATCACCTTCTCCGCCTTTTCAATAATTTCATTTTTCATAATTTAACTTCCGTCCCTATTCCCTTGTCGGTAAACAGTTCAAGCAGAAGGGCATGACGTTTTTTACCATTTATTATGTGGACCTTACCGACATTGTTATTCAGAGCCTCCAGAGAGCATTCAATTTTCGGAATCATGCCGCCCGATATGCTCTTATCATTCATCATCTTTCCGATAGCGGCGGAATCAATCGAAGATATCAGATTGCCTGATGCATCAAGCACACCGTCAACATCTGTAAGCAGGATGAGGCGGCCCGCTGAAAGAGCCATAGCTATTCTGCTCGCAACAAGATCAGCATTGATATTGAAAGTTTCTCCTGATTTGCCTGCGCCAACCGGAGCAATCACGGGAATAAAACCTTTTTCCGTAAGAGTCTTTATTATCTCCGGATTCACTTCGGTAACCCGCCCTACAAGTCCTGGATCGATTATTTCAGGAGGTGTATGATCATCTTTTTGATATACAATATGCAGCTTTTCCGCAAGGATTAATCCTCCGTCCTTTCCGCTCAACCCGACTGCCTTGCCGCCATTATGATTGATTTGAGCGACAATCCCCTTGTTTACTTTACCTCCGAGAACCATCTCAACAACATCCATGGTCGGCTCATCGGTAAGGCGCATTCCTCTGACGAAAGTCGAATGTATTCCCATCTGGGAAAGCACCTGGCTTATCTGGGGACCGCCTCCATGAACAACAACCGGATTAAGCCCTACAAATTTCATCAGGACGATATCCCTGGCGAAATCTTCTTTCAACTGTGCGTCTACCATTGCATGACCGCCATATTTGATGACAATTGTCATGCCGTAAAACTGCCTGATATACGGCAGAGCCTCAATCAGTATATCTGCAACATTAGGAGTCATTTTGCCGTCACCCACTCTATTAATTTATTGTCCGGTTACCAATGGTTCCTGGTTTCTGGTCTACAGTTTCTGGTTTCTGGTTTCTGGTTTCTGGTTCGTGACTCGTTTATCGAAGTTCGATATTCGATATTCTGTTTTTTATCCCCTTGAACCCCGGAATCCTCGACCCCTTGAACCCTTCTTCCCGCTATTCACGATCCACGATTCCCGTTCCTTGCCCTAAACCCTTGACCCTATACCCCAAAACCCTTGACCCTATAGTATATATCTGCTCAGGTCCTCGTTGTCTTTAATATCCTTTAACTTATTCAATACAGCCTTTGCGTCAATTACTATATCGGTGCATTTCATATCCGGCGCTTCAAAAAGTATATCTTCAAGGAGGCATTCCATAATCGTATGAAGCCTTCTTGCCCCGATATTTTCCGTGTGGCTGTTAACCTCTTCAGCTATCCTTGCAATCTCCTCCGTGGCACTCGGTTCAAATGTGATGTTAACGCCTTCCGTTTTCAGCATGGCAATGTACTGGATCAGCAGAGCATTTTTCGGTTCAGTCAGAATTCTTGCAAATTCTTTCTGCCCGAGAGAATTAAGTTCAACCCTTATAGGGAAACGTCCCTGCAGCTCAGGAATAAGATCCGATGGCTTAACCGAATGAAACGCTCCGGAAGCGATAAAAAGGATGTGATCCGTCCTGACAGAACCGTACTTTGTTGTAACTACGCTCCCTTCAACAATAGGAAGAAGATCCCTTTGAACGCCTTCCCGTGAAATATCGGGACCGGTTCCTCTGTCTTTTCCAACGATCTTGTCTATTTCATCAATAAAAATAATGCCCGACTGCTCAACTTTTGCGATCGCGCTTTTGACAACCTTGTCCATGTCTACAAGCCGCTGAGACTCTTCCTGGGCCAGTATCTCCATAGCTTCAGAAACATTTACCTTCCGCTTCCTGTTGGACTTGGGCATAAGCCCGCCGAGCATCTCTTTAAAGTTTATTCCCATCTCTTCCATTCCAAGGTTGGAAAAAACCTCTATAACAGGCATCTGTCTTTCTGAAACGTCAAGATCAACAATCCTGTTATCAAGTTTTCCTTCACGAAGCATGGCGCGCAGCTTGCCTCTTGTTGAGGAGGCTTCATCGGTTTCAGAAGTTACAAGTTCCAGCCCGGTTTCGGATGATTCGTCTCTTTTATCAGCCTGCCGGTTGCCTGCTTTCGGAAGCAGGATATCTAGCATCCTCTCCTCGGCAAGTCCAAAAGCTTTCTCTTTCACATCCTCCTGTTCTTTTGACCTGACCGCGTTTACGGTTAATTCAAGAAGGTCCCTTACCATAGATTCGACATCACGCCCCACATATCCGACTTCGGTAAACTTGGAAGCCTCAACTTTGTTGAAAGGCGAATCGGTAAGCTTTGACAATCTCCTGGCTATCTCGGTTTTTCCAACACCGGTCGGGCCTATAAGTATTATATTCTTTGGAGCAATTTCATCCCGGAGATCTTCCGGCACCTGCTGCCTTCGCCATCTGTTTCTCAAGGCTATCGCAACAGACCTCTTGGCCTTGTCCTGGCCGATTATATACTTATCGAGTTCCTTTACTGTTTCCGACGGTTTTAAATTGTCCATATCTTTAAAGTTCTTCTATAGTTATTTTGTCATTTGTAAACACACACAGGGATGAGGCTATTTTCATTGCTTCTTCCACTATATCCCTTGCACCAAGATCCGAATATTTAATCAGTGCTACAGCCGCAGCCTGAGCCCCGACACCTCCGGACCCGATTCCAATAACGCCTTCATCAGGTTCTATGACATCCCCGTTGCCGGAAACGAGAAACATTCTTGTACTGTCAACGGCTATCATGAGCGCTTCAAGTCGCCTTAAATATTTGTCCGTGCGCCAGTCCTTTGCAAGCTCGACAGCGCTTCGCGTCAGGTTGCCGTTATAGCGCTCAAGCTTTCCTTCAAGCTTTTCCGACAGGTTCAATGCGTCGGCAGTGGCTCCAGCAAATCCGACAATGATCGTATCATTATATATCCTTCTGACTTTTTTTGCGGTATGTTTTACCACGGTATTGTTCATAGTTACCTGGCCGTCGCCGGCAACCGCAACCTTTCCCTTGTGTCTAACCGCAAGAATTGTCGTCCCATGGAAATCCATAGTTTTATTTCCTTATCCTCGAATCCTTGACCCCTTGAATCCTCATTTAACTATTTTCTGGGATGAGCCTTGTCGTATGTTTCCATCAGCCTGTCTATACTGACATGGGTATACTTCTGGGTCGTTGAAAGGCTTTTATGCCCTAAAAGTTCCTGGACAACCCTAAGGTCTGCTCCTGCATCCAGCATGTGAGTCGCAAACGAGTGTCTGAGCGCATGCGGCGAAACAGGGACAGAAATGCAAAACTCCCTCACAAACTTTTCAAGGATCCGGGCGATAGATCTCGTTGTAAGGCGGCCCCTGCTCTTGTTAAGAAACAGCGGCCCGTTTTCATTTAATGAAACACCCTCGCCTCTCAGCTTCTCCGTGTAAGCCCTGATCGCATGAAGTGCCTTGTCGCCGACAGGTACAATCCTTTCTTTTCCGCCTTTTCCCAAAACCCTTATAACACACCCTCCAAAATCGACATCCGTGACGTTAAGGCCGGCAAGTTCTGATACGCGTATTCCTGATGAATACATTGTCTCAAAGATAGCCCTGTTACGGAGGCCTGCCAGAGAATCCACCTTTATCGAATCAAGGAGGTGAAACATTTCATCGACAGTAAGATAAGCTGGAATGTTTTGATCCTGTTTTGGCGTCAGTATTAAATCTGCCGGGTTATCGGCTATTATGCCAAGCCTCACAAGATACCTTAAGAAGGAACGGAGCGCGGAAAGTTTGCGCGCAATCGACTTCTTCTTGTTCCTTTTATGCAGGAAGCCGAGGTATCCCCTTATCATAAGGTGATCTATATCTTCAACCATGAACAATTTATCATCCCGCTCTTTTTCTTTATCTTGTTCATTATCAGGGAACCTGCCTTCCGGAGCATAAGAAGCAAACTCTGTAAGGTCATTCAGATAAGCGCGGCATGTGTTGTCTGAATAACCTTTTTCGGAAGCAAGGGTCTCAATAAATGATTCTATCATGATCTGTATGGAATGTCTGCCCATCACAACCGCCTTCACCGGAAATCAATCATTGCTTCAAGTTCTTCCCAGTTACCGACTTCCGCGAAGGGATGTTTCTTCCTGTTCCATGGCTGCCTGAAAAGAACAGGCGTGACCCCTTTATCTTTCAAAGCAAAACAGGTTTCAAGCCTGTCTTCCACAAAATACGAAATATTTTTCCCTAACAGAACATCGGCCTTTGCCTCAAAAGAGCCTGTAGCTATCACTTCCACCAACCCGGAATCAAGAGGCAGGGTCTCCAGTATCCAGTCATGTATCGGTCCAATATAGGGTCTCGCAGTCACAAACAACAGCCGACCGCTCCTGCCGAGCCTTGTCAGAACCTGTGCCGATCCATCAATTGGTTTCAGGGGAGCATTATGTTTCCCATCCAGTATCTTGATAATTATATTCCTGATGATTTCCGGATCAAGATCAATGCATTCCTCAAGATAATAGCACGAAATATCTTCGTAACGCAGATTATCGATCTTATATTCTTCTTGCGCGATATTGATAAACAACGACATGGTGTCAGCAAAAACACCGTCAATATCAAAGGCTATTGATGCCGAATCGATCATTGTATGTAAAGGCTACTTTCTTGATTTTTTCTTGAGCTTTGATATGCGACGCCTGTAAATCATTGACATCTTAACATTATCTGACTCCAAAGCCTCTTCTCTTTTCGCTTTCAGGTCCTTGATTTTTGTCTTGAGTTCCCGGACGGAAGAATCGGTCTTTTTTACAGGAGCTTCCACGATTCCCCTTGCCTTTTTGACGGCACTGATCAATTCAGGTTTATTCATTCCATGAGCGCCTGAAATATCCGGAATCTCCTTTGCAAGCTCTCTCAATTCTTTAGCCGTCATCTTGTCCAGCGGTTTTTCTTTAGCCACCTTTTTTTTGCTGCCCATCGTAATTCAGTCTCCTTTCACGGTCCATGTAAAAAGCATAAGCGGAAGCTCCTGCCTCCGCCCTTTCTAATAGTAAGCCTTTGCATAACATGAGGGCTTTGAATATCTCCCATTCAGGCCTGGCAGGGGTAATGGGCTTTGGCATTCCGCAAGAATACGATTCCGACTCCGCCAACGGCAGCAAATCCGCATCCATTAGACCCGAACAGCCCCAATGGATATACGCCCACGAAGGTGTAATATCGTCACTGCCTGTGTATCTTTGTTGACAGTCAGGGGGCGTTGATATGTTTCTTTAAAAATTTCTTGCGGAATGCCAAAGCCCATTACCCCTGCCAGGCCCTTTCTAATAATATAAATGGATAATAACCACAATCTAAACTATTTGATTTAAGGTTCTTCTCTCAATTACCCGGACATCGCAAATCGCACTACGTGATTCGTTGTTCGATTCACGATTTACGCGCTTTCCACTTGAACCCTGGAATCCTTGACCCCTTGAACCCTATTCTTTAGATGCCGCCTTCTCAATAACTTTCGCCAGATTTAAAAAAGGCGTGAACATGTCCATCGGAACCGGAAAAATGGTCGTTGTATTCTGTTCGGCGGACATTTCCCTCATTGTCTGGAGATATCTCAGTTGCAGGGCCATAGGATGAGATTCAATAATCTGCGCAGCCTCAGCCAGTTTGGTAGCAGCCTGCTGTTCGCCTTCGGCATTGATAATCTTTGCCCGGCGTTCTCTTTCCGCCTCAGCCTGCTTTGCCATTGCCCTTTGCATCTCCTGCGGGAGGTCAATATGCTTCAGCTCTACGGTCGCAACCTTGATTCCCCATTGATCAGTGTGGGCATCAAGGATCTCCTGGAGCTGGGAATTAATCTTTTCCCTTGCGGAAAGAAGCTCATCGAGTTCAGCCTGGCCGCAAATGCTTCTTAATGTAGTCTGAGCCAGCTGTGTCATGGCATACTGGAAATTTTCAACTTCAACAACCGCCTTGACGGTATCAACCACCCTGAAATAGATAACGGCATTGACCTTAACCGATACATTGTCCCTTGTTATGACATCCTGGGGATCAACATCCACCACGATAAGCCGAAGGCTCACTTTTACCATTTTATCGATTACCGGGATAAGAATAATAAGCCCCGGCCCCTTTGCATCTATCACCCGACCGAGCCTGAATATTACGCCCCGTTCGTACTCATTCAGTACCCTTATCGAGGTTGAGAGAAAAAAAATAATAATTATTACTATGGCAATAAACGTCAACATATTGTTCTCCTTTTTTATTTCATCTTATTGAAAACGCGTCTTCTTTTTACTTGTGTAGATCTATTGAAGCTGTTCGACTTCCACAACAAGACCGACAACCTTAACGACTCTTACTCTTGTTCCAGCCCGTATCGGATTCTTTGATATTGCCTTCCAAAGTTCCCCATGGACGAATACCTTGCCTTCGGGCATTATATCATTTTTAACGATCCCCGTCTCCCCGATAAGACCTTCCGCTCCGCTTCTTGATTTTGAAATCTGGGATTTAAAAACAAGGGCGGATACCGCTACAAAGAAGGCGGATATGAATATAAATGTCGGAAGCAATACATCAAGCGAAACTTTAACCCCCGGGACTTCTCCTTCAAAGAGCATTAGAGAGCCGAGCAAAAATGAAGTGACCCCTGCTATACTCAAAAGCCCGTAACTTGCAATCTTCATCTCAAGAATAAAGAAAATCACTGCAAGAATTATAAGGAGTATGCCGGCATAATTTACAGGAAGCGTCTGGAAAGAAAAAAAAGCCAGAATCAGTGAGATTCCCCCGACAACACCCGGAAAAACAGCACCCGGGTGCGCCAGTTCGAAATAAAGGCCGGCAAGCCCTATCATCATAAATATATATGCTATATTGGGATTGCTGATTGTTTTAAGTATCTTGGTCCTGAAATTCTCCTTGAATTCGGTTATTTTGTAATCATCAAGATTCAGCAAGCCTTTGTCCTGTATCTTCCGCCCGTTGATATTTTTTATAAGGTCATCAAGATCTTTTGCCACAAGATCTATTACATTCTCTTTCAGGGCTTCCGTCTCTGTTATTGATACGCTTTTCCTCACCGCATTTTCAGCCCAGTCGGCGTTTTTATTCCGTTTTCCGGCAATACTTTTTGCATATGCCGCCATATCATTCGTGACTTTATCGGACATTGCCCCGCCAACATCCTTTCCCCCTACACCCACCGGATGAGCCGCCCCGATATTTGTACCCGGAGACATCGCGGCAATATCCGCGGCCATGGTAATTATTACTCCGGCTGAAGCAGCCCTCGCTCCGCCCGGCGCCACATAAACCACAACAGGCACCTTTGATGCAAGTATTGCCATAACGATTTCACGCATAGACTCCGAAAGCCCGCCCGGCGTGTCGAGTTCTATGATGATGCAGGAATATTCATTGTCCGAAGCATACTCAACAGCTCTCTTAATAAAGTCAGAAACACCCGGATTAATATCGGATGAAATCCTGACAAGGCATACATCTGCCTGTTTTGCAAATCCATAACCCGCAGGCATCAAAAACAAAACAGATAAAGCCACCATTAATATTCGGTAGGTTACAGTTTTCATAGATCTTTTTCCGTCTTCATCATTAACCCCATCAGACATCAATCAGGCTGATAAGTTTTTTCATGTCTTCCCACACATCCCGCTTCTTTTCGGGATTTCGCAACAGATATGCCGGATGAAAGGTGGGCATAACTTTCATTCCCCGGTAGTCATAAAGCCGCCCCCTCATCTTTGAGATAGGCTCATCAGCATCAAGGAGGGTCTGGGCGGCAAATGTTCCAAGTGCGCAAATGAAAGCAGGCCTTATTGCATCGAGCTGCCGCTCTAAAAAAGGAAAACATGCCTTTATTTCGTCCGGAGCCGGATTCCTGTTGCCGGGCGGGCGGCATTTTATGATATTGCAGATATATACCTTCTCCCTTGCAAGATTCATAGCCTCAATTATCTTTGTTAAAAGCTGCCCCGCCTTTCCGACAAAAGGTTCGCCCTTCTGGTCTTCGTCATAGCCGGGACCTTCCCCCACAAATACGAGTTTTGCGGCAGGATTTCCGGTTCCGAATACTATGTTGGTTCGCTCAACGCAGAGCTTGCACCTGCGGCAGTCGCCAAGATCACGTTGTATTTCCTCAAGGTCATCACAGGAAACAAAAGGTCTGTTTTTCCCCCAGCCATCAATTATTTTTAACGTTTCCTGAGAGCAATCGAATCCGCTGCAACCCTCACCTGCCATATATTTCAGGGTATTACTCGCCTCTTCAATAAGCCGCCCGAGATCGGCGGCAATTGCCCGGCCCTGCTCTTTTTTAAAATCCGGAATATCCGCCATGACCTCTTTTTCAGCCCCTTTCATTCAAATTCCGGGTGCCTATCTCGAGTATCCTGTCGAGAAGAACATGAGCAACCATATCCTTGTCCATCAGAGGCAGCTGTTCCTTGTCACCGTTTCGATAAAAGAAAACAACCCTGTTCGTATCCGTACCAAATCCTGAAGATTTTCCATCAAGGAGATTCGCAACAATCATATCAAGATTTTTCTTAACCAGTTTTTCCTTGGCATTTTCTTCGAGATTTTCGGTCTCTGCCGCAAATCCCACAAGAATCCGGCTCTCTTTATTTTTGCCAAGCTTAAGCAATATATCCTCACATTTCTTTAAGACAACCGGAGTCTCTTCTTTGCCCTTTTTTATTTTCTGTTTTGCAGCTTCTTCAGGCCTGTAATCGGAAACAGCGGCAGCCTTAATTATAATGTCGGCATCCTTCACATGATCAAAAACAGCTGCGGCCATATCTTTGGCAGAACCTGTTGTTATTGTTTCAACATTTGCAGGCGGTTTCAGATTTGTCGGACCCGAAATAAGGAGAACGTCCGCCCCCCTCTGTTCCGCTGCCTTTGCAACTGCATAACCCATCTTACCGGACGACGGGTTGCTGATATACCTTACCGGGTCAAAATGTTCCCTCGTTGGACCGGCTGTTACCAGAATTCTTTTCCCCTTAAAATCTTTCGGAGTAAGGCTGGAAATAAGCCTCTCTATGATATCTTCCGGCTCCGGAAGCCGCCCCTGACCAGTTGTACCGCATGCCAGTTCACCTGCATCCGGCTCAACAATCAGATATCCGTCTTTTTTCAGAATATCGATGTTTCTCAGAACTGATATTTTTTCGTACATGTTTGTATTCATTGACGGACAAATCAGGACAGGACATGTCACAGCAAGGAGAAACGTGCTCAGGGCATCATCTGCTATCCCACATGCAATCTTCCCGATAATATTGGCAGTAGCAGGAGCAACAACAACGGCATCAGCTTCTTTGGCCCATTCAATATGCCTTATGGAGGCGTTCCCGCCCTTTTCAAAAAGGCAAGTGCATACGGGATTGCCGGAAAGCGCCTCAAATGTAAGCGGCCCTATAAAAGAAGCAGCATTTGCGGTCATAATAACCCTTGCTTTCGCCTCCTGCTTTTTAATGAGCCTTAAAAGCTCGGCGCTTTTATATGCGGCAATACCACCGCTTACTCCAAGAACAATATTTTTATCTTTTAAATATCTCATTCCACCTCATGCCTCACGCGTCTCGCCTCTCGCCTCGTGCCTCACGCCTCACGCCTCATGCCTACTTCAATAATCCACGCGCACCTTCTGCCACAGTCGGAGCAACCCATATTTCTACATCGGTGTATATCTTTCCATCAGTTATGTTTATAACACACCATCTGTTTTCCTTCTGAAACAACATTACAGTCCTTGGCGATTTGAACGAAACGACAAGTTTCCAGTTGTCTTTTGACATGTTCTCTTCAAAAAAGGTGCACAGAGAACTGACATCCAACCTTCCGCTCAGTGCAAGAACACCTGCTGAAAAGCCGGGAGCGCTGTATATAAAAGAAGAGTCCTTGTCTATTTTAAGATCTTTCGGAATAAGAACATCTCCGAAGTCATAATATACAGGCATATCTTTTTTTTCTCTTAAGAAAGATGGAGTCGACAAAGAATCTTTTTCACTCGTTTGTAATGTAGAACACCCGGTAAACAGTAAAATGACTGCAAACATGCATACATATGCAATAACATTATTAATCCGCTTAGTTCCGTTCATTTTTTGCCTCCTTAAAATTTAACTTGTTGTTATTCCATCTCTTTCCATCATTTTGAAACTCCCCCGCAGAAAGCAGCGGAAATTATTCTCGCTTTTCGTTCCATATAAATTCTGGAACCCTTTCCGACTCAGGCGGATTTTTCACTCGAATCCTTGAACCCTGCCGAAGGTCCGCCAATCGTTCTGGCCGAAATCCTCGAATCCTCATAGGATCACCAACCAATTTGGAGATGATCCGATAATAATTATATTAACACAAACAGTTTGGTTATGGCAATAAACTTGGAAAGTTGGTACAAAATAAATATTAATGAAGAGGTCGCATCCCGAGACTGATGCTTGAATATCATATTTTACCACTTGAATTTTGATATTCTATCTGTTATTCGCTATCCGAATTCACAACACAGCTTTCACATATTGCCCCCGTAGCTCAGTGGATAGAGCAACGGATTCCTAATCCGTTGGCCGCAGGTCCGATTCCTGCCGGGGGTACCAATTAAATCAATTGGTTATACTGAATCAACCCCTTCCCTGTTTATGAATTAAGACCTTATGGCCCACAGTAGTCCCATTTTTTGGATGATATCAAGGGATACTGGGAGAAAGATAATACCTCACACACACCCTTTGTTATATTTTTAATTAAACCTTGAGGATAACCTGGCCCCACCCTTCGGTGGTGTTACCTTCATTTTATAAAGTCATCAGCTAATATTGAGTTGACGAAAGTTCTTCCTGCTATACGTAACAAAATGACGGTTGACAGTTTTTAGGCAACTGGTCATTATCTATCTGTTTTTCTTATTGAAATACCCAATAAGGAGGCAGAGATGACCAGTCTAAGTTTAGAT
>JAHJJB010000246.1 GCA_018823005.1 Pseudomonadota bacterium
ACGAATCGACTTTAATGCAAATTATGACGGCGTCAGGATTTAGAATAAAATCTTTAAGGTGGGGGTGTTGTTGCAACAGTCTGGCTCCTACCTCCTCTTTTTTTCGCCGGTTATCTATAGACTCATAAATTCCGCTGACGGTTATAGCCTGGGCCTGTTCACGGGGGTAATTGTCAGAACGTGGTTTCGGCCTCGAACGGAGATTAAAACATGAAGATTATAAGCATTGTTGGAAGTCCTCACGGGAAAAAAGGGAACACGGCACTATTGCTGGATGAAGTACTAAAGGGCGCACAGCACATGGGTGCAAAAAACGAAACCATATTCCTTAAAGGAGGTTCCGTTCTGCCCTGCCTCGGCTGTGACAAATGCCATATCAAAGGTTTCTGTCCGCAAAAGGACGAATTTGAAACCATAAAACTCAAGATCCTGGAGGCCGACGGCCTCATACTGGCCAGTCCGAATTATATCTTCAGTGTCAGCGCACAGCTCAAGGCTTTTATGGACCGCTGCTGCGGAATAATCCACTGCATGGCATTCGAAGGTAAATACGGTGCTTCCATCGTAACGTCAGGCGGCGGGGATGAAAAACCGATTGTGGATTATATGAACCATTTTCTCATCACTACCGGCATGCATCCTGTGGGCTCTGTATGGGCTACAATGGGTGATTTGCCGGAAAATCTTTTTACAGAATAGATTTGCCGGGAAGCGTTCAGTCTGGGTGAAAAACTGGTGCTGGCATGGAAACTGAAAAAACGATTCAAGAGTGTCGACAAAAAGATGACGGAATTCAGGAAGCGCATGCAATGGCTGATGGAATACCGGAAAGAGGAATGGCCGTATGAATATGGATACTGGAAGAAACACAGGGGGCTGCCATAATACATAAAACCATTATCTGCTTTTACAACTGAAAACCAATTATGCAGTGTGATGTTTCAGACAAATCAAGCTCTAAGTCATACTCATCATTTTGATTTTATTATCCATAATAAAACTGGCAGGAGAAATAATGATGCCATAATTATAAGTCCTGGGAGGGATAAATAGGGTTTGTGCCAGGGTTCTTTCCTAATGGTACTTTTTTTTATTTCATCCTGAAACCATCTTCCAAGCATTGTCGCGGCTATAAAAACAGCAATCATTTTTATGACGGTAACAATTCCCTGCACAGGTTCTCCTTTAAAATTCTTTTGACCTATAATCCGATTAATTCGGATTGAAATATTATGAAATTATGATAGAATGTTATTTAAAGGAAAAGAATGGCGCGCCTGGCACGATTCGAACGTGCGACCTACGGATTAGAAGTCCGTTGCTCTATCCAGCTGAGCTACAGGCGCGGGATTTTCCAGATATCATACCGCTACATTCATGTCCATAAAAAAATGGGGGCATGAATGAAGGGATGCGAATTAATAAACCGGCTAAATTTTCAGGCAGACCGCTGCTTGTGGCGGTATGCTTAAATAATAAGGTGTTGTTTTCATGGTAGATAAAAAAAATAATAAATTGAATCAGGTTTCTGAGAAGTCTCTCGTAAAGTATGATCCTTTTCAGCGTTATCTGATGGATGTTACTAAATACAAACTCCTGTCAAGAGAAAGAGAGTATGAGATTGCCGTAAGAGTCTTTGAACATGATGACAGGGACGCGGCATATGAAATGGTTACTTCAAATCTCAGGCTTGTCGTAAAAATAGCCCTTGAATTCCAGAGGATGTGGATGCAAAACCTTCTGGATCTTATTCAGGAGGGAAACATAGGGTTGATGCAGGCGGTTCGTAAATTTGATCCATATAAAAATGTTAAGTTTTCATATTATGCGTCCTTCTGGATCAAGGCTTATATATTGAAGTTTATTATGGATAATTGGCGTCTTGTAAAGATAGGGACCACACAGGGCCAGCGGAAGCTGTTTTTCAAGTTGAAGAAGGAAAAACAAAATTTAATTGACCAGGGTTTTGATCCGAAACCCAAGCTTTTATCTGAAAGACTGGGGGTCACTGAAAAGGAAGTCGTTGATATGGATCAAAGGCTTGACGGATGGGATGTTTCTCTTGACGCTCCTTTGACGGATGATTCAGATTCAGAAAAAATTGAATTTATCAGTTATGATTCTGAGCCTGCTGATGAGAAGATGGCTAAAAAAGAGATGGACAACCTTATTCACAGCAAGATTGAGATATTCAGAAAACGCATGTCGAAAAGGGAGAATGAAATATTTGATCTCCGCATATTTTCCGACAGTCCTGCAACTTTACAGGAAATTGGCGACCGCTACGGTATATCAAGGGAGCGTGTACGCCAGGTAGAAAAAAATATAATTACCAAGATGAGGGAGTTTATCAAAGAAGAAATGCCTGATTTTGTATCGTACATTGACAATGTGGTGACAAAATAATGAAATTCAAATCAGCCAAATTAATCACGATCATTTTTCTTATATTGTTTCTGGGAGGATGCGCTTCTTTTGTGAAACATCTGACCACCGACAGGAGCAAAACCGAGGACTCTTTTCCTGAAAACAGATATTTCTATTTCACCGAATCCCAGATTTTAAGAAAGAGAGGAAATACCGGACTGGCGATAGAATACATGAGGCGCGCTGTTGATCTTGATCCTGAATCTCTCTTTCTTAAGGGAGAACTTGTCAGCCTTTACCTGCAGCAGAAAGAGAATGAAAAAGCTTTGGCGATTGTCGAAGAGATAATCAAAAAGGATCCTGAAAACGTAGGTGCGCTGATTATGTTCGGGAGGATAAAGCACTCCTTAAAGCAGACTGATGACGCCAAATTGGCCTATGAAAAGATTATTTCAGATAGCCCTAAACAGCAAAATATATACCTGCTGCTTGGCAGCCTCTACATAGAAGAGGGGAATCTGGTTAAGGCGATTGCTGTTTTTGAAAAGCTCACAACTAATTTTCCCGATTTTTATCTCGGCTATTTTTATCTTGGGAAGATTCAGGGGCAAAAAAGGAATTATACAGAGGCTGAAAAATATTTCTATAAATCGATAGAATTAAAGCCGGATTTGGATGAGTCACGGTATGAACTTATAAATCTGTATAAAATCCAGGGTAAAAATGAAAAAATCATCCAGATATTAAATGAAATACTCGAAAAGAATCCGGATAACATAAGGGCGGCTCTTGAGCTTGGGTATTATTATAAAACAAATGGCATTCATCAGGAGGCCGGGAAGATTCTTAATGATCTCGGCAGGAAGAGTCTCTCCAACTTCGATATTATTATCAATATAATTCAGTTGTACCTTGATAAACGGGATTACAACGGCACGATATCGATCGTGGAAGAGATGTTAAAAGGTGCTCCTGAAGGCTCTGATTTGCACCATATAGCAGGGCTTTCCTTTTTTTCAATAAAACAAGAAGAGAAAGCGCTGGAACATTTCCTGAAGGTAAAGAATGATTCAAGGTTTTATTCTGATGCTGCAGTGCATGTTTCTCTGATATACCAAAGCAAAGGAATGTTGAATGATGCGGTTGCCTATATAAAAAATGTGATTGAAAAAGATCCCGATAACCCGGAATATCAGTTCTATCTTGGATTGTTCTATGAAGAGCTGGAAGAGTTTGATAATGCCATGGAGGTGTTATTAAAGGCAATAGAGATGAAACCCGATGATGCCAGGTTTCATTTCCGGCTGGGAGTGGTCTATGACAAGGGTGGAAATAAAGAAAAAACTATTGAACAGATGAAAACGGTTATCCGGATTGATCCCAAAAACTCGAATGCACTTAATTATCTCGGTTATACCTATGCTGACAGGGGAGAGAATCTTGATGAGGCAGAACGGCTGATTACAGAAGCATTGAAATACAAGCCGGACGACGGGTATATTACAGATAGCCTGGGATGGGTATACTTCAAAAAAGGAGATTATGCGAAAGCCGTTGAACTTTTGGAAAAAGCGACTGCCATCGTTGTTGATGATCCTGTAATACTTGAGCACCTCGGGGATGCATACCTGAAATTGAATGACCGGGAAAAAGCCCTGGAAGCATATAAACGTTCGCTTAAGTTTAAAAAAGAGGACAGGGTGATCGTGATAAACAAAATGAAGGAAATTATCGACAAAGGGCGATAGTGTTTTATGAAAAAATACTTTTGCCTTTTTCTTATAATGTGTGCTGTTCTGTTCCTTCCGGCCTGTGCAGGCATATTAGAAAAAATACCCGGGTATATTTCAGGCGATCTTCAAACGCGGGATTCCGTTGAACCCTTGACCCGGCATATTATTGAGGTTTTGCAGAGCAAAAACCGGGATATAAGAACATTTAAGGGTACCGGGCGGGTAAATTATTCGGTAAAAAACGGTGGAACCATTTCCTCAAATATTGCATGG
>JAHJJB010000247.1 GCA_018823005.1 Pseudomonadota bacterium
ATTTAATCAGGGGTTATGCAATGCTCTCTTCATATGATATAAAGGATATATAATTTTTTTTTTAGATGCGTAACTACGCAGCATGCTGCTTTTTAAATGCGAATTTCCATAATAATACCTTGACATGAATAATGAACACTGTTATCTGTATACAAAATTTCAGGAGATTTATTAGATTTACAATGAATTATTTAGCCATTAACAACCTTATCAGCGTTATTATCGTCCTCGTGGTCGGGATACTTCTCCCCCTGCGAGGAAAGAGGTTGGTAATGGCTTAGCTTTTTAATATTTTTAAAATACAAAAACCGTTATCAGCCAAAAAAGCTGGTAACGGTTTTTTTTTGGAGAAATACTTATGAAAAGTGATCTGGTCAAAAAAGGTATAGAAAGAGCTCCTCACAGAAGTCTCTTTAAAGCTATGGGATACACCGACAGGGAAATCGGAAGGCCTCTTATCGGCATAGCCAATTCAGCCAACAGCATCATCCCCGGACATGTCCATCTTGATAAGATTGTTGAAGCCGTAAAGGCCGGAGTTTACATGGCCGGTGGAACACCCGTTGATTTCGGGATAATCGGGGTTTGCGACGGTATTGCAATGAACCATGAAGGAATGAAGTATTCTCTTGCAAGCAGGGAGCTGATTGCCGATTCGATTGAAGTCATGGCAACCGCTCACCAGTTTGACGCTTTAGTGCTTGTTCCTAACTGCGACAAAATTGTACCCGGCATGATGATGGCAGCAGCCCGCCTTAATATACCCTCAATAGTAATAAGCGGGGGGCCCATGCTAGCGGGGCGCCATCCTGATAACCCATCCACTGATAAAATCGATCTCATCAGCGTATTTGAATCGGTAGGAGCTGTCCTTTCAGGCAAAATGAGTAAAGAAGAGCTTTCTTTAATAGAAGAAGCGGCCTGCCCCACCTGCGGTTCATGTGCAGGAATGTTTACAGCAAACTCCATGAACTGTCTGACAGAAGCTATCGGTCTGGGTTTGCCTGGAAACGGAACCATACCAGCCGTTATGTCAGCCCGTTTGCGGCTTGCCAAAGAGGCCGGCTTTCAGATTATGAACCTGCTTGAGAAGAACATAACCCCCCGGAAAATATTGACCGAGAAAGCTTTCCGGAACGCTGTTACTGTTGACATGGCTCTTGGCTGTTCGACAAATACCGTTTTACATCTTGCGGCACTTGCTGCAGAGGCAGAAGTTAAATTCGATCTTGAACTTATAAATGAAATAAGCAAAGCCACTCCACATATATGTTCATTAAGTCCCGGCGGGAAACATCATCTTGAAGACCTTGACCGGGCAGGAGGAATACCGGCCGTAATGAAAGAACTTTCCGGGGCAGGATTAATTTTCAGTGATTGCATAACTGTCACCGGAAAAATGGTTAAAGAAAATATCGAAAGCGCAAGGCTTATTGATAACAGTATTATCCATCCATTAAGCACCCCCTATCATAAGGAAGGAGGGCTTGCTGTTCTTTATGGGAATCTATCCCCGGATGGCTGTATTGTTAAACAGACCGCTGTTCTTGATGAAATGCTGAAGCACGAAGGCCCGGCAAGGGTCTTTAACTCGGAAGAAGATGCGACCAGGTCCATTATGGCAGGAGATATCCGGAAAGGAGATGTTGTTGTAATACGTTATGAAGGCCCTATGGGCGGTCCCGGAATGCGTGAAATGCTGACCCCGACATCAGCTATTGCCGGCATGAAATTAGACGCCCATGTTGCCCTGTTGACTGACGGCCGTTTTTCAGGAGGAACCAGAGGGGCATCCATAGGGCACATCTCTCCTGAAGCCATGCAGGGTGGCCCGATTGCGATCGTTAAGGAAAATGATCTTATTGCCATAGATATTCCTAACAAATCAATAACACTGAAAGTTTCACAGCAGGAAATCACAGAAAGGTTATCAACATGGTCAAGGCCTGAACCAAAGATATCTCATGGCTACATGGCAAGGTATTCACGGATGGTTTCTTCAGCAGACAAAGGAGCAGTAACCAGATAGATATCCCTGGAGACGGAGAGGAATATATGGAAAACAATGAGAAAAGATTACTGACAGGAGCCCAAATCCTGATGGAAATATTGAAGAGCGAAGGTGTTGATACAATCTTCGGATTCCCTGGGGGCGCTGTTATAGATATTTATGACGAGCTTTCAAAAACGGATATCAGGCATATCCTTGTGCGACACGAACAGGGGGCGGTTCACGCTGCTGACGGATATGCAAGGGCAAGCGGCAGTACCGGAGTATGTCTCGTGACTTCAGGCCCCGGAGCAACCAACACGGTGACAGGTATAGCATCGGCATACATGGATTCGATACCTGTTGTAATACTAACCGGGCAGGTACCAACGCATTTGATAGGCAATGACGCTTTTCAGGAAGTTGACATAGTCGGAATCACAAGGTCATGCACCAAGCATAATTACCTTGTCACAAATGCCGAAGACCTTGCAGGAACCTTAAAAGAGGCTTTCTATCTGGCAAGATCAGGCCGCCCTGGTCCTGTGCTTGTTGATATTCCAAAGGATATTGCAAAAACCGTGGTTCAATTTACAATGCCTGAAGAGTCTAATCTAAAGTCATACAGGCCTACTTACAACCCGAACACAAAACAGCTGGAAAAGATCATTACTTTAATTGAAGAATCTGAAAAGCCTGTTATTTTTGCAGGAGGAGGGGTAATTCTTTCAAAAAGTTCGAAGGAACTTACTGAATTTGCAAGAAAAGCAAAGATTCCGGTTACAGCTTCTCTTATGGGACTTGGCGCATTTCCGGGTTCGGATCCGTTATGGCTCGGAATGATAGGCATGCATGGCACTTTCAGGGCCAATATGTCTGTGGGAAACTGCGATCTTCTTATTGCCATAGGGGTACGTTTTGACGACCGTGTTACAGGAAAAACGGACTCCTTTGCGCCAAATGCAAAAATAGTACACATTGATATTGATCCCACGTCGATACGCAAAAACATTCCGGTATCTGTTCCCGTTGTCGGAGACTGCCGGATTGCTCTTGATCAGCTTAATCAGATGATAGGTGAGGCCAATTTAGGCAACATCATCAAAAAAAGGCAAAGGTGGTTTAACCGGATCAGCAGATGGAAAACAACTAACCCCCTTTCGTACAAACAGAAAGAGACTATAATGCCTCAGTACGTTATTGAAAACCTTTTTAAGATAACAAAGGGTAAAGCAATAATAACTACTGAAGTTGGCCAGAACCAGATGTGGGCAGCCCAGTACTACCATTTTGACAAACCGGGACATTTTATTACCTCAGGCGGCCTCGGATGCATGGGGTTTGGACTTCCCGCTGCCATAGGAGCTCAAGTGGCACGCCCCGGAGAACTTGTTGTGGATATTGCAGGCGATGGAAGCATACAGATGAATATACAGGAACTGGCAACCGCTGTTCAGTATTCCCTTCCGGTCAAGGTAGTCATATTAAACAACAGATATCTCGGTATGGTAAGGCAATGGCAGGAGCTGTTTTATGATAAGCGCTACTCCTGTACATGCATGGATCATTCCCCGGATTTCGTTAAACTTGCCGAGGCTTACGGTGCTGTCGGGTTAAGAGCAACGAAACCCGAAGAGGTCATACCTGTCCTCAGGAAGGGTCTTAACTCGGATAAAACAGTCATAATGGATTTTCAGATTGAAAGAGAAGAAAACGTGTACCCCATGGTTCCTGCCGGAGCTCCTTTAACTGAAATGCTTCTGGTTTAATTTGGAGTTATCAATGAACAAAAAGGAATTATTTTTATGACAGAAGAAAAGCACGTGCTGACAATGCTTGTGGACAACAAGCCCGGGGTTCTTTCAAGAGTTGTCGGTCTGTTCAGCGGGAGAGGTTTTAATATAGAAAGCCTGTGCGTTGCTGAAACTATTGACCCGCTTATATCAAGAATCACGGTTGTGACAAGGGCAACCGAATCAGGAATAGAACAAATTGAAAAACAGCTGAACAAGCTCATAAATGTAATAAAGCTCCGGAAGGTTTCCGGGCCAAAATCGGTTCAAAGGGAAATGGCCCTGATATATGTGATGGCAAAAAATGGCCAGCGTGCTGAAATACTTAGAATTGTTGATATATTCAGAGGAAAGATCATAGATGTCGGCACAGACCATTTTGTTATCGAAGTAACCGGAGATGAAGAGAAAATGTCGGCGATTATAAACCTTCTCAAACCTATGGGTATAAAGAAAATATCCAGGACAGGCACCATTGCACTGTTCAGGTGATTTATAATAACTCAGGCGGATAGACTGAAGGCTTTTAGACTGTAGCAACACTCCATGCTGGACCATACAAAGAGTCTGTCATATACAACGACTAACAGTCTTCAGCCTTCAGCCTAAACACCTGTGTAGTTAACAGGCTTTAATACAAGTATAATAAGGAGATAATCATGGCACTAATAGATTTTGGAGGAGTTTTGGAAGAAGTAATAACATCCGAGGAATTTCCTGTCGGGAAGGCAAAAAGCATACTGAAGGATGAAACAGTTGCCGTGCTTGGATACGGCATACAGGGACCGGGTCAGGCTTTAAATCTCAGAGATAACGGTATCAATGTTATTGTCGGCCAGCGTGAAGAGAGTAATTCATGGGAGCGTGCAAAGGCCGATGGCTTCATTCCCGGCAAAACCCTGTTTCCACTCGAGGAAGCTGCTAGAAGAGGCACGGTTATCCAATTTTTACTGTCGGATGCAGGTCAGGTTGCGGCATGGCCCATGATAAAAAATTGCCTCAACAAAGGCGATGCACTTTATTTCTCCCACGGGTTTTCGATTGTTTACAAGGATCAAACAGGCATCATTCCCCCCGAAGATGTTGATGTTATCCTTGCAGCACCAAAAGGATCAGGACGAACAGTCCGCACAAACTTTCTAAACGGAAGCGGAATAAATGCGAGTTTTGCGGTACATCAGGATTACACCGGAAGAGCAAAGGAAAGAATTCTTGCCCTTGGCATTGCTATCGGCTCCGGCTATCTTTTTCACACCACCTTTGAAAGAGAGGTTCACAGCGACCTGACCGGTGAGCGGGGAGTTTTAATGGGATGCCTTGCCGGTGTCATGGAGGCACAGTACAATCTTTTGAGAAATCACGGGCACAGCCCCAGCGAGGCATTTAATGAAACTGTGGAAGAGCTGACTCAGAGCCTGATACGCCTTGTTGCCGAAAACGGGATGGACTGGATGTTTTCCAACTGCAGCACAACAGCGCAAAGAGGCGCCCTTGACTGGGCACCTAAGTTCCGCGACGCAGTTTCTCCGGTTTTTGACAATCTTTATCAAAGCGTTATATCAGGTAAAGAGACAGAAAGAGTTCTTGAGGCAAACAGTACTTCCGACTACAGAGAGAAGCTGCAAAAGGAACTGGATGAAATTCATAATTCCGAAATGTGGAAAGCCGGAGCCTCTGTCCGGTCATTAAGGCCTGAAAACAGAAAATAATATCGGGGATATTTTTGGGAGAGTGAAATGGAACCTATCCTTTTATACGATACGACCTTAAGAGATGGAACTCAGGGAGAAAACATCAGTTTTACTGCCGATGAAAAACTGATTATTGCAAGAATGCTGGACGATATGGGCATACACTACATTGAAGGCGGATGGCCCGGTTCTAATCCGAGGGATAAGCAGTTTTTCGACCTCGCAAAGCGAACAGAATTTATCAATTCGCGTCTTACTGCTTTCGGCTCAACCCGCAGGCCGGGCATATCCCCTGACGATGATCCAAACCTTAAAGCTCTCATTGATAGCGGAACACCTGCCGTTGCCGTTTTCGGCAAAACGTGGGGTCTTCACATAGAGCAGATAATGGAAAACACCCTTGAAGAAAATCTTGTGATGATAAAAGATTCCGTAGAATACTTAAAGAACTATGACCGCGAGGTCATATATGATGCCGAACATTTTTTCGATGGATACAGGGAAAATCGTGACTATGCCCTGAAAACCCTTGATGCTGCCATAGAAAGCGGGGCTGATTTTATAGTTCTATGCGACACAAACGGAGGCACTCTACCCTTTGACATTGAATCAGCAATAAACGATGTTAAAAAGGTTTTTAGCAACAAATACAACGGTAGAAATCAAGGCAGCAATATAAGAATAGGAATTCATACACACAATGATAGCGGATTGGCTGTGGCAAATTCGATTATCGCAGTGAATGCCGGTGCCGTGATGGTTCATGGAACCGTAAACGGATACGGCGAAAGATGCGGCAATGCCGATATGACCTCTATCATACCCATATTATGTGCGAAAATGGAGAGGCGGTGTTTACCAAAGGAAAGCCTTGCCAAATTGACCAAGCTGTCCCGGGTTGTGAGTGAAATGGCAAACATGATTCCTTTGAGCAGCAGACCCTTTGTTGGGAAAAGCGCATTTGCACACAAGGGGGGAATTCATGTCAGCGCTATCATTAAAGAGCCGAGAGCCTATGAGCATATGTATCCTGATCTTGTTGGAAATGCCCGCCGTGTTCTTGTGTCCGATCTTTCAGGAAAAAGCAATGTGGAATATAAAGCCAGAGAGCTTGGCCTGGAGCTGGGAGGCAACGGGTTTGACAGTCAAAAAATCGTTTCTGAAATAAAGCGCCTCGAGCATGAAGGGTATCAGTTTGATACGGCCGATGGTTCCTTTAAAATATTGATCGAAAAGTTGACCGACAGGTTCAAACCTCTTTTCGACCTCGAATCATTCAGGGTGACAGTTGAAAAAGACAAGGACAAGCCGTGTTCTGCGCATGCAACAATCAAGATTTCCGTCGGAGATAAAAATGAAATAACAGCTGCTGAAGGGCAAGGTCCGGTTGGGGCTCTGGATAATGCCCTCCGCAAGGCTCTCGGTAATTTTTATCCGGATCTTGACTCAATGCGCCTTGTCGACTTCAAGGTAAGAGTCATTGACGGCCGGGAAGGAACCGCCGCAAGAGTAAGGGTTTTAATTGAATCACGAGACAAGGACGACATCTGGAGCACTATAGGCGTTTCTGAAGATATTATCGAAGCAAGCTGGCATGCTCTCGCGGACAGCTTCCAGTATAAACTGGCAAAGCAAGGATGAATCAATAAAGAAGAAGAGGATTCAAGGAATTGGTTTGTGGTTTCTGGTTTTTAGTTTCTGGTTAAACCAGAGACCAGCAACCAAAGACCAGAGACCATTCACCCGAACCCTCGAATCCTGGAACCCTTGACCCATAAAAGCCGATTAAGTGGGGGATTCAGCTTTTTTTTCGAAGTCGTTATAATTTTCATAAGGAGTATTTTCCAATGAGTGAACGCATATATATTTTTGACACCACCTTAAGAGACGGCGAACAATCGCCGGGTGCAAGCATGAATACCGCAGAAAAATTGAGAATTGCATTGCAGCTTGAAAAACTTGGTGTTGATGTTCTTGAAGCAGGTTTTCCGGCAGCTTCAGATGGTGATTTCGAAGCTGTGTCGAAAATTGCCGGAAAACTAAAAAACACGGAGATAGCAGCTTTGGCGCGCACATCCAAATCCGATATAGACCTCGCGTGGGAAGCAATTAAAGGAGCCGCAAAGCCAAGAATACATACTTTTATTGCGACTTCAGATATCCACTTGAAATATAAGCTGAATATGGGCAGGAGTGAGGTTTTAAAGAAAGCTGTGGAAGCAGTTGGATATGCCAGAGCATACACAGGAAATGTGGAATTTTCTGCTGAAGACGGGTCGAGAAGCGACCGCGATTTTTTATGTGAAATTTTTGAAGCGGTAATCGAAGCGGGTGCATCAATCGTAAATCTTCCGGATACTGTCGGTTATGCAATACCATCCGAGTTTGGCAACCTTGTAAAATACGTAATTGATCACACTCCCAATATTTCCAAAGCGATATTAAGTGTTCACTGCCACAATGATCTCGGCCTTGCCACTGCCAACACCATCGCAGCAATTTCAGCCGGAGCAAGACAGGCTGAAGTTACTATAAACGGAATAGGAGAAAGAGCGGGAAACGCCTCCCTGGAAGAGCTGGTAATGGCCCTGCATACAAGGCCCAATTATCTTTTATTTTCTTCGAACATAAAAACGGAATTTATTTACCCCACAAGCAGGCTTGTCAGCATGATCACAGGCATAACGGTTCAGCCGAACAAGGCGGTTGTCGGAGCCAATGCATTCCTCCACGAAGCCGGCATTCACCAGGACGGCATGCTAAAGAATCCCATGACATATGAAATAATGAAGCCGGAAACAATCGGGCTCAGTACAAGCGGACTTGTTCTTGGAAAACATTCAGGAAGGCACGCCCTTCGTTCACAATTAAAAGAGCTCGGGTATGACCTTTCTGATGACGAGCTTAAAATCATATTCACCAAGTTCAAGGAACTGGCGGATAAGAAGAAAAATATTGTTGATGAGGATCTGGAGGTTCTCGTAACCGAAGGGATTCTCCGCACCACAGACACCTTCCGGCTGGAGTACCTTCATGTAACAAGCGGCACTACGGTTCTTCCCATGGCAAGCGTCAAGCTCTCAATCAACGGCCGGTCAGTAAAAGGGGCAGACTATGGAAACGGTCCCATAGATTCAGCTTTCAAAACGATAGCAACCCTTACCGGAACAAACTCTGAGTTATTAAGATTTTCGGTAAGTGCAATCACAGGTGGAACCGATGCCCAGGGTGAAGTGACCGTGCGTTTAGGGGAAAACGGCCTCATCGCACTCGGGAGAGGGGCGGATCCTGATATTATTACCGCAAGCGCCAGGGCTTATATAAATGGCTTAAACAGGCTTGAGTATCTGAAAAACCATCCCCCAAAAACGCCTGAAGCATTATGAGGTGAAAAGGGTTCGAGGATTCAAGGATTCAAGGGGTCAAGTGATCGGGTGAATGGTCTCTGGTCTTTGGTTGCTGGTCTCTGGTTTAACCAGAAACTAAAAAACAGAAACCCCAAACCAATTCCTTCACCCCTCGACCCCTTGAACCCTCATAACTCTCTATTCTTTCTGAAGGTCTTCAGCCAGTTTTACAGTTGATGCAACCTGATCATCGGGAACGCGTCCACGGAAAATATACCTGCAAACGCGGTTTTTATCCAAAAGAATAACGTTTGAAGTATCTTTTCCAAGACCCCAGGCATTTCTCAAAGATGCATCATAGTCGAAGAGAATGGTGGTATTATATTTTTTTGCTTTTCTGCCGGCAATTATCCGGATAAGCGCATCCGGCTTCCAGGTGGCGGCACAGTCGGCAATACCCATTCCCTTGTATGTTTCTTCCTTAAGAAGACCGTCATCTTTCGCCTTTTTCATGGCGTCTGTGAAATGTTCGTTCAAATCCGATTCGTCAGGGTCAACATAAGTAACCAGCAGAACCTTTCCTGCCCATGACTCCATGGTAAATACTTTATCATCTGAATCCTTATATGACCAGTCCGAAGCTTTCGCTCCAACTTTAAGCTCTCCGGCAAAAGCTGCCCCGGCCGAAAGAAAAACTAAAACAGCAAAAACAGATATTAATTTTTTCATCAACAACCTCCCTTTTAACAGTTAATGTTCAATTCTTTGTATCAATCGCACCAATAATGTCCGAAAGACATGAAATATTTCTATCCTCAAGATATTTTTCTATCCCTTCTATTATGTCAATAGTTGCCCTTGGGTTGACAAAATTTGCAGTACCGATTTGAACGGCCGTTGCTCCAGCAATAAAAAACTCGACAGCATCTTCAGCAGAAAATATTCCTCCAACACCTATGACCGGCACCTTAACTTTCTGAGCGACCTGCCAGACCATTCGCAAAGCGATAGGCTTGATCGCTGGCCCTGAAAGCCCTCCCGTGATATTTGCAAGCTTTGGCCGCCTTGTATTAATATCTATTGCCATACCGGTTATTGTATTTATCAGAGACAGAGAATCGGCACCGGCTTCAACCGCACTTTCTGCTATTTCCGTAATATCGGTAACATTAGGGGAAAGCTTGACTATAAGGGTTTTAGTCGTCTTTTCCCTGACCGCTTTGGTCACTTTATAAGCCGATTTTGCTTTTACTCCGAAGGCAATTCCGCCCTTTTTTACATTGGGACAGGATATATTAACCTCTATTGCCGCGATCTCCCCGGTATCTTCAATAATCTCAGCGAGCCTCGCATACTCATCTATGCTTTTTCCATAAATATTCACAATGACCGGGGTGGATAGAGTTCTGAAGAAAGGAAGTTTTTTATTTATGAATGTATCAATACCAACATTTTCAAGACCTATTGCATTCAGCATTCCGCACGGCGTTTCAACAACTCGGGGTGGCTTGTTCCCCTTGGAAGGTGAGAGAGACAAGCCTTTGACTATTATGGCTCCTATCCGGTTTAAATCAACTAAAGTCCCGAATTCTTCACCATACCCGAATGTGCCTGAGGCTGTAATTACCGGGTTTTTAAGTATTATTCCGCCGATGCTTGTTCTCAGATCGGGTTTTTCACTCATAAGGAGCACCGGCGTTCTTCTTGGAAATTGTCATTACCCACCAATCGCTCCGGCCATCTTGAATATCGGAAGGTACATTGCTATAACCAAACCTCCGATAGTTACACCAAGAAAAACCAGCATGAAAGGCTCAATCAGCGCAGTCAGGTTTTCAACAGCCTGATCAACCTCCTCATCATAGAAATCCGCAATCTTTCCAAGCATTGCATCAAGGGCGCCGGTTGATTCTCCCACTGCGATCATCTGGCATACCATCGAAGGGAAAACGCCGCTTTCCAGAAGAGGATCGGCCATGGTCCGGCCTTCCGTAATACCTGAACGAACATCATATACAGCCCTTTCTATTGTCTTGTTTCCGGCAGTCTTGGCAACTATATCAAGTGCCTCCAATATGGCAACTCCGCTTGAAAGCATTGTTCCCATGGTACGGGTAAACTTGGCAACTGCAACTTTACGCAAAAGAACTCCAAATACAGGAAGTTTGAGGAAGACATCATCCATGATAATACGTCCTCTTTCTGTTTTGTAAAATTTCCTGTAAGCGAATGTAAAGAGGACGAGAGCCACGATCAGATATAATATCTTTCCTTTAACAAACTCGCTTGCATTAACTACTATCTGTGTTGGAACCGGAAGTTCGCCGCCAAAATCAGCAAACATCTCCTGAAATACAGGAATAACGAAAACAAGAATCACGACAAGTACAATAGCAGCAATTATCAGAGTAACGATAGGGTATACCATAGCACCCTTAACCTTACCTTTCAGTTTTGCCGCTTTTTCCATGTATGCGGCAAGACGCTGCAAAATCACATCCAGTATGCCGCCGGCCTCACCCGCAGCTATCATATTCACAAAAAGATCGTCAAATTGTTTCGGATATTTTTTCAAGGCCTCGGCAAGGGTTAACCCGCTTTCAACTGCTTCCTTAATCCGCTTCAGCATAATCTTAAAAGTCTTGTTTTCCTGCTGGGCATAAAGGATATCAATACACTGAATAATAGGAAGACCTGCATCGATCATGGTGGAAAATTGTCTGGCAAAAAGGATAATATCCCCTTCCTTAACTTTGGGTTGCAGAAAGGCAATGTTTTCGAAAAGATCCTTGGGTTTTACCTTGATTTTAATTGGGGTGATTTTCTGCGCATTAAGCCTGTTCTTAACAGCTTCTTCATTAGATACTTCAATCTCCCCTTTTTGGATCTTGCCTTTCCTGTTCTTCCCTGTCCACTGATAAATGGGCATAATAGACCCCCCTTGCTGTTGGAAAAGATACGGAAACCAAATAAGACGGATCCATAAAAAGTCGTTCTCACACAAAGATCGCTGAGAACACAAAGAAAAAACTGAATGTTTTCAATGGGTCTTTCTTAGTGCCTTTGTGGCTTCGTGTGAAAATTGGACTTTTTACGATTCCCTTTCTCTCTTTAAAAAATAAAAAACTCCTCTTGGCATGCTGATTTTTTTTATTTCTCCATTTTCATGAAGTTTATCAAGATGTTTTTTAGCATCATTTTCATGAATATTTAATATAAGGGAAACATCCTCCGCAGTGCAAGGCCTTCGTTTCACTGTTGATATAATGAATTCTCTGAAATCTGTGCCTGATATCTTCCCGGATGTATCCGGCTTATCAACAACCCGGGCATTACAAAGATATCCTGCAACATCTGTCAGAAAAGACTCTTCAACAGGTTCAACCCATGTTTCTGTTCCAGGCCTGTCAAGAGTATTCAAATGAATTCTGTCGGGCCTGACAAGCTTAAGTATATCCCTGATCCTTTTAAGTTCTGTATCTTTATCATTCAAACCTTTGACGATAAAGACTTCAACCCATAATTGATTTGAATAGATTTCTCTAAAACTGATCAGTCCATCTATTATTCTGGACATCTCAAGAGCTTGATGCGGCCTGTTGATATGAATAAAATTTTCAGCAGACCCTGCATCGAGCGATACCTTCACGACATCCGCATCAAGAACCTGCGTTCTGACTTCAGGATCAAACAAAAGGGTGCCGTTAGTCAGCACAGCCACATTGTACTTCGGATATTCACTTTTCAAAAACCGGATCAGGTCTCCAATTTGTTTATGGAGAGTCGGTTCACCCGAGCCGGAAAAGGTAACAAAGTCAAGCTTGGGCCCCTGTGATAAAAAATCCCTTAACTCGGATTTGACCTTTTCGACAGGAACATACTCTTTTCTCTCAAGAGTGAGATTCCCTGTCCTGCCGCATTCACAATATATACAGTCAAGGGTACAGGTTTTTGCGGGCAAAAGATCAACGCCCAGAGATATCCCCAGCCGCCTTGACGGTACAGGACCGAAAATATACCTGTATCCTGAATTCAGTTTATTATCCATTTATGTACTAATGTATCAAAATCTTTATGTTTATAACATAATTGAAACAAAACAACAATAGTTTTCAACAGTATCAATTCGTAAACAAATAATGGACACTGAATGACATCTTGAGCTTGATAAACTTACTCATATATGTATATGATAAAATTTTATATTTGAACAAAAAACCATGCTCGGAGCGGGCACAACGAAGCATGAGAATACAGGAACCGGGAGTCAGGAGCCAGAATAACCATGGTATTGTATTTCTTCTATATTCTGACTCCTGTATTCTCATATAAAGCATCAAACAGGTTCGGCTGTCTTATATCACTAAAAGGGAATTATGATGGAAGCAATAAAAAATCCTGAAAATAAGGGTATCACAATCATAACAACCCATACGAATGCCGACTTTGACGCAATAGCTTCCATGCTTGCGGCACAGAAACTGTATCCCGGTTCTCTGGTTATCTTCCC
>JAHJJB010000248.1 GCA_018823005.1 Pseudomonadota bacterium
AATCCGTGCAGCCCCAAAGGGTTTTTCTCACGAAGCCGTTTATCGTATCCGCCTGTACAATCTTTATTGTCTATTTGGGGGCGTCCTCGAAGACCTGTGACGAATTTCCTGCGGTTCGCATACGCACCCATACCCAAACGGAACATATTTATGACATTTACTATAAATCACGACTTCGTGGGTGTGTATCCACTGGGGCTGCCCGGATCTCATGGGAGCGAATTTGCTGCCGTTGGCGGAATCTGAGTCGCATTATTGCGGAATGCCAAAACCCATTACCCCTGCCAGACCCGAACGTAAGATAAAGCTCTCAGATTACATCCGTAAATTATTCTCGTTAGTTTCGGTTTAAACCTCGCTAATTGTTATACGCTCAACTTTATCTCCCTGACGGATTGAATCAACGACTTCCTGCCCGTTTATTACCTTGCCGAATACCGTATGTTTTCCGTTCAAGTGCGGCTGTGGGGAATGTGTAATAAAAAACTGACTCCCATTAGTGTCCGGCCCGGCATTTGCCATTGAGATCACTTTTTTATCGTGTATAAGTGGATTTCCCTTTAACTCATCTTCAAAACTGTAGCCAGGTCCGCCCCTTCCTGTTCCGGTTGGATCTCCTCCCTGGATCATGAAATTACTGATAACCCGGTGAAAAGATATGTCATTGTAAAAACCTTCTCCGGCAAGAAATACAAAGTTGTTGACGGTTTTGGGCGCATGTTGCGGATAAAGCTCAAGTTCAATAATACCCTTGCTGGTCTCGATAACCGCTTTATACATCTTGTCCTGATCGATTTGCATTTTCGGCGGTGAATCCCATTGAAGTTTAGTCATGAATTATTTCTCCTTAATAAATAGGACCTCTTCAATCATACCGGGCCCCTGTTATATCAATTTAAAACCATTTGTTTTTTAGAAATATCAATACACTGGTTACTGCAAGGCTTAATGAAATGCCTATGGTTATCAGAAATGCATGAGTTGAATGCTGAAAAGGCAACTCGACGTTCATTCCGTAGATGCTCGCTATCAATGTCGGAATCATAAGAATAATCGTAAATGATGTCAGCAGTTTCATTACAACATTCAGATTGTTTGAAATGACCGATGCAAAAGCGTCCATCATTCCACTTAATATGTTGCTGTAAATATTGGCCATTTCGATGGCCTGCTTGTTGTCTATAAGTACATCTTCCAGCAGGTCTTTATCATCAGCGTCCAGTTTCAGAATTTCGATTTTTTGCAACCGCTCCATCATAAGCTCATTTGATTTGAGAGAAGTTGTAAAGAAGACAAGACTTTTTTCAATGTTCAGAAGTTTTATAAGTTCCTCGTTTTTCAATGATTTATGCAGGTATGCCTCGGTCTCGCCGGTTTTCCTGTTGATCTCTTTCAGATATTTAAGAAAAGACAAGGCGGTTTTGTTGAATATATGTAAAATAAAACGCCTTCTGTTCTGGGTATAAAGGCTTTTTGTTCTTCCGTTGTTTAAACTAAGAATTTCGTTGATATCCTCTGAACAGACTGTAATGAGCAAATCATTAACAAGAATTATGCCGACAGGCAATGTTGTATAAGGAACTTCCGAGTTATTAGCGTCATAGTAAGGGACTCTTACCACGATAAGAATTATATTATCTTCCGTTTCAATTCGCGCTCTTTCATCAACATCAAGCGGATCTGTTAAAAAGTCCAGAGGAATGTTCATTTCTTTTGACAGCTTGTCCAGTTCATCGGAACCGGGTTTTGAAACATTTATCCAGGAATTGCTTTCGACTTTATCGGTTGAGATAAACTTGTTTTCGCAGCATCTGAATATTTTGATCATATGCTTGTTCCTCTTAAAACTGGATATATATCATCGCTTATTTATTTGTTAAGGCCGAATATATAAAAAAGGACAGTCTGCTTTTAATCCTGCCGGTATGGTTTGTCAATGAAGAGATTCATAACCGTTGGTTGAGGAGGCCACGATAACTAAAGGTATAGTGTTAAGAGCGCTTTGGATTAAGGAATTACAATTTTGAAGTCTCTTTGTCCTGAAATTGCCCCTGCTTCCCGATTTTATAGGCATCTATGACAGCAAAGATCCAAATGCAAACAATAAAGTAGAAAACGGCTTCATGATAGGGATCCGTGTTTAATGTTTTTGATCCGATAATGTCTGAAAGTCCCTGCAGGTTAGTGGTATTACTCTGCATTTTGGCCATAACGTCGTCAAGACGGCCGATTGCTGATAAAGTGGCCGACCGGATCATGTAGCCTAATCCGGTGAAGACAACAAACATGATACCCAGCCCCCTCCAATACTTTTTCAGATAGAACTGGCCGACACCGGGAAAGACAAATGCGGATAGAAGAGCGGCTTTATATGATACTTTCATTTTAATCCCCCCGTTAACGTGGTCTTTGCACTTAACACGGCGAAAACTGTCGCTCAGGCATCTTCACCATGCTTTCTATCAAGACTCTCTTACCGGTCAATGGGATTATAAAGGAATCAAGATCTCATCCCTGCCGGTTTTGTCGAGACAGCGATTGTCTCTCAAGCCACTGCCTGATACGGTTGGCGTCGCCTATCCGGGACAATTTGCCTTGGGAATCGAGCAGCACAATAAGGAGGGAACGGCGGGCCACTTCGGCCTGCATTACAAGACACCGGCCTGCCTCGTTGGTGAAGCCTGTTTTGGAGAGACCTATCTGCCAGCGAGGGTTCAGAATCAGGCGGTTGGTATTATGGAATTCCAATGTTCGGCGCCCTGAATGGATCGTAGCATCTTCCCGGGTTGTGAATTCCCTGACAAGCTCGTAGTGGTAGGCCGCGTCAACCATCCGTGCAAGGTCCCGGGCTGAAGAGGTGTTGCCGCTCGAAAGCCCGGCGGTATCCTCGAAATGAGTATTGGAAAGTCCCAAGGATCTAGCCTTGGCGTTCATTGCTGCAACGAAGGCGTCTATACCGCCCGGATAAGTCCGCCCGAGAGCACTGGCGGCGCGGTTTTCGGAAGCCATCAAAGTCAACAGGAGAGCATTTTCGCGTGAGAGCTGTGTCCCCACAGGCAATCGGGAATGGCTGTTTAGAAGGGTGTCGATGTCTTCGAGTTCAATTGTGATTGATTCCTTGAGGTCGATTCGGGCATCCAGAAGTACCATGGCTGTCATGAGCTTGGTGATGGAGGCGATGGGTACTACCGCATCTGATTGTTTCTGAATCAGCAGTTCACCTGTCTGCTGGTCCTTCACCAATACGGAAGTGGAGCGGAGAAACAGATTCCGGGGCGCCTTCTTTACTTTAACGGGCGCTTGTTTTTTTTGTTTATCTGTGGTTTTCAAAGATTTTGAGGATCCTGCTGCCCATTGGACACCGAGCAACCCCACACTCAAAAATAAACACAGGATCACAATACCATATCTTCTTGCCATGCTTCCTCCGTGACTTTAAAACGCCTAAATCGTTCCTTCACTACATCCAATAACTGCGCTGAATGGTGATATAATATTTCATTATTAACTATTATTATGCATAGTTTTAATAATCTGTCAATCAATGATTGTGTGAAGCTTCCGGAAAGCTGAAACAAGGCTCATCGTGTTATGGAGTATCACTCCTGTTTGGTGTTCAGCTCGACGGTTATGCCGTCTGCTTCAGAGCCAGGTTCAAGTATAATCAGCCGTACACGGCCAGTGGCGACCAGCCGGTCGCGGTCATCTTTTACCTGTGCTTCCCACACATGTGAGCGTCTTCCAGTTAAGACTGGTCTGGCGGTGCAGCGCAGGGTGCCCGAGCGCACGGCGCGCAGGAAAGAGGTCGTGTTCTCAAGCCCGACAGCGCTTTTGCCCTCGGAAAAGACATTTAAGGCCGCACCGGTGCTGCACAGAGTCTCTATCATGCCGGCGTACACGCCTCCGTGTACTATCCCGTAAGGCTGAAGGTGCCGCTCGTCGATTTCTATTTCAGCAACGAACTCGTTCCGGACAGCCTTAACGAAATGAAGGCCCATAGACTTGTTGAAACCGCCAATAAGTTCGTTAATCATCTCCACTGCATTTTCAGGAAAATCTTTCATTTTTTATCGTTCCTTGAGTGCTTTTACCGGCATGGTCATTTTCAAACAATTCCAGCATCTGACCTGGAATTGACGGGGTTTCGATAATTTCAGGATCTTTTTGCCCCGGCAGCCGCAATGTGACCGCACGCGCATGAAGCGCAAGACGGTCAAACGCTAAATTCCGTTTAAGGTAGTTTGCCGCCCGGGTCGAGCCGTAGCGTGTGTCGCCGACTACCGGGTGACCGGACAGTTTTGCATGTCGCCGGATCTGATGCGTCCTGCCTGTGAGAAGCTCTATTTCCGCCATTGTATAATGAGTGCTGTGGTCAAGAACCCGGTAACGGGTCTCGCTATGTTGCCGGTGACCCGAGCCTCCAGGGTTAGTGCGTCCGCCGGCAGTATCAGAAAGAGGCCACCGCCATGTCTCCCACAAATCATTCCCTTCCGGGTTTTTGAGAAGGCCGTGCAAAATAACTGCATACCTCTTTATTATCTGACGGGATTGAAACTGGTTTGAAAAAAATCGAAACAGCTCCCGTGAGGCGGCCAGAAGAATAATGCCGCTTGCCTCCTTATCGAGACGATGGACAGGATTGACGCCAAAATCCGGGTCAATATCTATCTGCTCTCTTGCAGCCGTTTCATTTTGAACATGGGTTAACGCAAAGGAGCAAAGATCCATCCCGGGCTTGTTGTGAACAGTCATGCCGGCAGGCTTATCCACAATCAGCCAGCCCTTTCCGGAGGCAAGTACCGGTATCTGTATAGATCCACAGTTAATAGGTTTCAACTGATCCCGTCATTTTATCTCATCAACGGTTAAGGGAAAAACATTGCACCTATCCGGTTCCATAAAAACATCCATCAGTGGCGTTGGTGCACTCTATTTGCCGAATGTGCATTAAAGACCGACGTAAACTATTGGACAGATTTGCCTTGAGTTATTATCAGCCCTGTTTTATTATTTTACCGCTTTATAGTTGATAAGTGCTGTTGAGCTATTTTTAAATTTTATAGATAAACTTCGAATTAAATTGCACAATCCTTAACGTTATTTAAAAATCATGTCAATAAAAAGGGATAAGAAGTTTTTTTGCGGAAAGGTCATATCGTGAATGGAAAAAAATATGCGGTCTTTCATAGTGTTGATTCCAGGGATTTGTTAAGAGATCGGGGAATTTTTATATGATGGTATTTAATATTTTCGGAGGATCAAAATTACCGGCAACTCCTTTTGACAGATCCTACTGGGTGATTCCCGGCAAGCTTCTGGCCGGTTTTTACCCTTCAAGCGACAGCCCTTTTATTGCCACTGAAAGGTTGAAAAATCTCATATCATCAGATGTCGGGTATATTATCAACCTGACGGAAACCGATGAAATAAACAGGTTTGATAAGCCACTTCTGGATTACGTTCCGGAGCTGGTTAAAATCGGGCGGGAAATGAAAAAAGAGATAACCTGTAAAAGATTTCCTGTCAGGGACCTTGATGTCCCGACAATAGATGTCATGAAGCAGATTCTTGATGAAATAGACGGCGCTATTCTTAACGGGAAAACAGTTTATGTACATTGCCTCGGCGGAATAGGAAGAACAGGAACTGTTGTCGGGTGTTATCTTGTGCGTCACGGGATTGCAATCGGCGGCAAGGCCCTGTCAAAGATTAAAAAGTTGAGACGCAATGACCCCAGTGCATATATACAATCTCCTGAAACAATAGCTCAAAGGGCGTTTGTTAAAAACTGGAAGATGGGTGATTAGAGAAATGATCCCCAAATTACGGATAGATTCTTCAGGTCTTGTATATAATAAGGTGTTATGGATCCGGTAACGCATATTACTTCGGGTGTTCTTGGAAGAGGGGCTTTTCGAGGCTATTACAATGAACGGCATATAATGCTCTTTTGCATAATTGCTTCGTTATTGCCCGACATAGATAACATTGTCGGTTTCCTTGGTCCTGAATTGTACCTTATTCACCACAGAGGTGCCACCCATTCCCTTGCCGTCGGGATATTTCTTGCGGTTATTCTTGTTTTTATCTTCAGGCTGTTCATTAAATCATTTGATATAAAAAAAGGCTTTATCGCCGCATTATCAATAATATATCTGCATATATTCCTTGATCTTATAACATCTTACGGTACTCAAATTTTTTTCCCTTTTACGAACAGAAGGTACTCTCTTGAATCGGTATTTATCATCGATCCAATATATACCTTTGTTCTGGTGATAATTCTGGTTATTTCGGCGTTAAATAAAAAGAAGAAAGAGATGATTGTCATAACCGGAGTAATATGGATTTTTCTGTATCCGGCAATTAATCTTGGAATAAAAACATATCTTGAAAAAAACATAGCGGACAAACTCGGGACAAGAAATGAAAAGTTGTTAAAAGTTCATCTTTCTCCTGATATTTTTACGCCATTTTACTGGAAGGTTATAATTGAAAGAGAAAAAACCTATGATTTCGGTGGAATAAGTTTATTGGGCCGAAAGCCTCTTGTTTTTCTGGAAAGGTATGAGAAGGCGGATAGAAGGATGTTTTATGAGTTTGGAAAGGACGCCTCCATATTTAATACATATTCATGGTTCGCGGTATATCCGGTTGTCGAAAGAACAAAGTCAGGGGAAAACAGCGTTATAACTTTTGGTGATTTGAGGTTTTCGAGCACGTCCAATTTTATTGGAAGAATGAATAAAAACAGGAAGAGTCCTTTTTCGCTTACGGCTGTTCTGAATGGAAACGGCAAGTTCGTTGAATATTTCTACCAGAAGCCGGGCGGTGTTAAGATAATACACCATATCGAATAGGGTTGGGCTCAGAACATATTTCTAATAAGTGACATAACTCAGCATAAGGAGCGGCGGAATTGGCGGTTTGCGCTTTTTGCGGCAAAGAGATGGATGGCGCTTCATCCTGTATAGAAAGTCATATCAGGATAGGAGCTACAGCTTACACGCCTTTGCCTTATAAGAGGAAAAAGGAGACAGTCTTTACAAGAGGAGAGCCGCTTATCAGATGTCCTGAATGCAATATTCTGCCGGGCGGATTTCATCATGTAGGATGCGTCTTTGAACTTTGCCCGAAGTGCGGTGAAAAGTGGGTATATTGTAAATGTTCGGGATTAAAGGTAAGAATTGACGCGAGTACCGGCAAAAAATGCAATATAATACCATTTAAAAAATAAGGATCATTTCCAAAACATTTTCCGGGAATGAAGGCTTGGGCTTGACTTCCCAAAGGAGAAGAAATGAGCGGAACCATTGTTGTGCTGCTGGCGGCATTTGCAGTTTTTCTTGTTTTCTGGTTTGTGCTTTCAAGGCGAAAACAGCCGGAAGATAAGCCTGTGACATATGTTTGTATGGAATGTGGAGAAAAGCATTGCAACTGTTACCGGGAGGATGAGATTCCGAAGAAATAGAATTAAACTTATAATCATTCTAATAGGGAGTACCAATAATGTCAGATATTATGGAAATTATTAAAGAAAGAAGAAGCATCAGAAAATATGAAGAAAAAAATGTACCGGAGGAAGTCCTGAACTCACTCCTCGATGCTGCCAGATGGTCACCTTCCTGGGCAAACACACAGTGCTGGGAATTAATTGTGGTAAAGGACAATACATTAAAAGAGAGTCTGAAAGAGACGATTTTCCCTAAAAACCCTGCTACAAACGCAATTACCGGGGCGCCTGTTCTTCTTGCGCTTTGCGGGAAATTGAAAAGCTCGGGATTTTATAATGATATCGTTACAACAAAATTCGGGGACTGGTTTATGTTTGATCTCGGCATTTTTACCCAGACCCTTTGCCTTGCAGCCCAGAACCTCGGGCTTGGCACAGTGATTGTAGGCCTTTTCGACCATGATAAGGCAAAGAGCATAGTAAAAGTCCCCGAGGGATACGAGCTTGTTGCCCTTATCCCATTAGGATATCCGGCCAAAATATCTTCTGCGCCAAAGCGAAGAGAGATCGGGGAGTTTGTGCATCACAATACTTTTTAGTCTGCAGGAAGCACTATAGCGATTGTAAGAGTAATGTTCCGATTGGAGTTTCTTAAGAAAATTGTTTGGGTATGGGTGCGTATGCGAACCGCAGAAAATTCGTTGCGGGCTTCGAGGACGCCCCCAAATATACAATAAAGATTTTACAGGCGCAGACTATAAACGGCTTCGTGGGCATCTATCCATTGGGGCTGCACAGATTTCATGGATGTGGATATGGCGCCGTTGACGAAGGGCAGGTCATTATTTCTGCGGTTCGCATACGCACCCATACCCAAACGTTACATATTTATGACATTAAGTTTACCAAATTTGAGCATGGAAGGCAGATGAGTTTGCCCGCCTCATCCTTTTTCGGAACCATCTTGGTCTGCATAGTCATTTCACCGCAGACAGCGCATGAAACCGAAGGTGCCATAGGTGCATAGGGAGGCATTGAGATTTCGGCTGATTTTGTGGAAAAAACTTCGTCAAATGGTTTTGAAAAAAGATCTATTGCTTTTAAAAGCCTTTGACGGGCTTTTTCCTGATCATTTGCTGTTCCGGCAGATACGGCGCTTTCAAGATCAGCAAACTCATCTTTATGTTTACCATCGTAGATATAAGTCGTCTTTCTTGAAAACCTGTAAGCCTTTTTGCTTGAGCGGTTAATGACGGTGTAAGCATTTTTTCCATAATCCCTGATTATGAGATTACCCTTGCCGGCTGTTGTGCCGAGCATTACCTGGAGCCCGTCTACTGCGCAAGAGTCGTTTTCGCAAATAGCGACTATTTCTTCGTCCATTGAGCGTTTTAGGTCAAGAAGCTTTATGCTCTCTTTTGCGACAATATAACCATAAACGAGGCCAGGGCACAGATGGCCGTGAAAAGAGATACATTGTTTGAGATCATCAGGGATATTAAATCTTTTATCGCTTTGCACTTTGAACCTCCTCTTTAAGGTTATGAATTCATAAAAAGTGAGTCTATATTTATTTGAGAATGCAGGAGTCAGAATACAGAAGAAAAAAGAGATGGTTATTCTGGCTCCTGACTTCTGGCTTCTGTATTCTCTTGTTTTTTTATTCCCGCTCCGGAAATGAAGGTTATTGAATATAAACTATCATGTTGAATGAATTTGCAAGCTTTTTTTCTAACCCTGGGATGATTTTCCCGTTTTTATTTATTTCATTGTTGACCAGCGTAATGCACTTGATATCTATAGATATTTCTTCTTTTCTGAGGACGTTAAAATAGAAGATGACTGATATTCTGCTTATTCAGCCACCAATAAGAGATTTTTATCTGACTTCCAAAAGAACGGTTCCTTACGGCCTTTCATGTATCGCGTCATCGCTCGTAGCAGCCGGATTTTCCGTTGAGATTTTTGATGCTCTTGCCACTTCAAAATCTCATAAACTGGAACTTCCCGCTGAAATGGCCTACCTTGATAAATACTACGGAAAGGAAGATATTTCACCTTTTGCCCTTTTCCATAATTTTAAACATTTTGGTTACAGCTTTGAACATATCGGAAAAGAGGCAGCGGTATCAGGCGCCTTTCTGGTTGGAATTTCATCTTTGTTTACTCCGTATGCCGATTATGCCCTGAAAGTTGCCGAGTCCGTTAAGGCTTTTAATCCTTCATGTAAGACAGTGCTCGGGGGGCACCACCCCACAGCGCTGCCGCATAGTGTTATGGAAAACAAAGCCGTTGATTATATTATCCGGGGGGAAGGCGAAGTTTCCATGCCCCTGCTTGCGCGGGCATTAAAAGACAATAAAAGCCTTGATTCGATACCCGGCCTTGTTTTCCGTGAAAATGACGATCATATAAAGGCGAACGAACCTGCCATGATGCCGGATCTGGATAAATACCCTTTACCTGCAACCGGGCTGCTGAAGAACAGCTTTTACATGAGAGGCAAGATAGCAAGCGCGGTTGTTTTGGCAAGCAGGGGTTGCCCGATGAAGTGCTCCTATTGCTCTGTCGGGGCGTCATCTTTTCTTGAATACAGAAGGAGAAGCATTGAATCCGTTTTGGAAGAGATTGGGAAACAGATTGCCTTATATAATGCACGGTTCATAGATTTTGAAGACGAAAACCTTGCTTTGGACAGAAAATGGTTCGTAACCCTTCTCAAAGAGATAATATCAAGATTTGGAAATAAAGAGCTTGAACTCAGGGCAATGAACGGCCTTTTCCCGTCATCCCTTGATGAGGAGGTTGTTTGCCTGATGGAGGAAGCAGGCTTTAAAACGCTTAATCTTTCTCTCGGTTCCTTTTCTGCCGCCCAGCTTAAAAGATTTAACAGGCCCGATGTCAGGGAATCCTTTGACAAGGCGCTCTTTTTTGCCGAAAAGTACCATCTTCAGGCTGTGGGCTATATTATCGCAGGAGCACCATACCAGAGTCCTGAAGATTCCATTTCAGATATTATTTGCCTTGCGGAAAGAAGAGTCCTTGCCGGAGTATCAATTTTCTACCCCTCCCCGGGGAGCCCTGATTATGAGCTCTGTAAGGAACAGGAAATACTTGTCAAAAACTGTTCACTGATGCGTTCAAGCGCTTTCCCTATTTCCCATACGACAGGGCGAAAGCAGGCTGTTACAATTCTTCGCCTGGGTAGAATTGTAAATTTCATGAAATATCTGATCGACAACAGGCATACTATACCCGAACCTTCACGCTATCCGAAAATGGATATCAGCACAACTGACAGAATTGAAACAGGAAAAAAGTTGCTTATGATGTTCCTCTATGACGGGAAAATAAGGGGAATAAACCACAGGGGAGATATCTATAAACACACCATCTGTGAAGAGACGGCCGGTGAATTTCTGGAAAGATTAAAACAGATTAAAATAAGAGGATCTATGCATTAAATGCGGCTTTCCTTGACATATGGCCGCATATTCTCTAATATCTGATGGCTTCGTAAAAGCTCTTTTTTCTCACAAAGACACTAAGAACGCCAAGAAAATAGCATTTCATATTAGAAAGTTAACTTTGTGATATTTGTGGCTCGGCGTGAGATATTGGCTTTTTACGAAGGCATCATTATTGACGGACTCGTAAAAACTATATTTTCTCACAAAGGCACTAAGGGCACGAAGAAAAAATCATTTAATATTAACATGTTAGCTTTGTGATCTTTGTGGCTTGGTGTGAGATCCTGACTTTTTACAAAGTCATCATTACTAAGCTTGGAATATAATGCCTGATAACCAACTTATATCTAAAAGAGTCACAGCAATACTTGTTTATGGCCGGCTTCCGCTCGTTTTTTTGGGAATGCTTTGCGCAATTGCCGTTATGTGGACGCGCAGCCCTGTTCTTTATACTATGGGAGTCGTTTTTCTCTTTGTTTCGATGTCCTTTGACCTTGTTGACGGATGGTTTGCCGCACGGTTCAGCCCAAACCTTACTTTTGCGCATCTTGCCGAACGCGTCATGGATAAAGTCGTTTATTCGATTATCTTTCCTCTTGTTACAGCCGGAATGATGTGGCGTCTCATTTTTATATCTCCCGGACACACACGGCCTGAATTATTTCACGCCATTTTTATTCTCATCCTTTGTGTCATTGTCCTGCTCAGGGATAATTTTGCGCATTTCATAAGGGGCTTTGGAATACTCAGAGGGCAAGAGCCTGTATTGAGTGAATTTACACGGCTCCGGACCATTGTTGCAGCACCGGTTGGGGCGCTTTTGTATGCCCACGCCTTTTATATTCCTGATGGTTCGGAATCAGCATTATACAACTGGGTTTCATGGCTCGGAACTCTTCCCCTGAAGACCCTGTTTGTAATTGAGATAATTTTTCTCATAATAAACTTTGGTTCTATTGCAGGTTACTGCCGTAAATACGGATCATACTTTCTTGACGATATTTGTGATGATGACGAACCTCTGCGGCGCAGAATACTTTCCTTTTTCCCTAACTCATTGACTGTGATGAATGCCGTTATGGGTCTTCTCGCGGTCTTTTTCGCATACCAGGGAAAGGTTAAAGAATCTTATCTGTTTCTTATCGGAGCAGCTTTGTTTGATAAGCTCGATGGCTCCCTTGCCCGCAAGCTTGGCCTTACCGAGCCACTTGACGATCATCCGGCAAAAATCAACCTTGGAAGTATATTAGATGACATCGCCGATGCCATCAGTTTCTGCATCGCCCCCGCATGGATATTTTATATAACCCTCACAGAATCACAGAACATTTTTGTTTTAAAACTGCCCATAACTTATGTCGCTTTGATGTATGCGGTTTTTGGCATAGGCAGGCTTATCTATTTTACTCTGGATAAACATCCCATTCCCGGATTCTTCAAGGGCATGCCCTCCCCTGGGGCAGCGTTGCTTGTTGTGTCACCATTGATCATGTTCAACCAGAGTGTATCTGATGATCCTGAAATGATTTATTTCTGGGGAGTTTTTTGTTTTGTTACGATGATAGTGAGTGCAATCATGATGAATGTGTATCCCATTAGATACCTCCATATGGGGCGCTTTGTAAGCCGCAATCCATGGTTTGGCCGTATAAGTTTTCTTGTTCTTCTGTCCGCCTTTACACCCTATTTCGGGTATGTTTCATTTTTTTATATGGTTTTGTACCTATTATCACCTTTTATCACATGGCGCATTCCTCCCGAAGATGCCGCAAGGGAGACGAAGGACTGAGATCCGGCGTTTCTGGTATTCCCTTTTGGCATAAGTGTGTTCTCAAAATATTAACGGTTATACATTTTACCTTAGAATCCAGGAGTCAGAATCCAGAATTCAGAAGAAAAACAACACCATGGTTATTCCGGCTACTTACTCCTGGATCCGCTATTCCGGCTTCCGGCTCCTGACTCCTCTATTCTGACTTCTGGATTCTGTATTCTGACTCCCCGGCTCCTGTCTTATCAGGCATAAGGCCACAGGAGGGCAATCAGTCCTGCCAGCACAAAATCAGTTTCAACAAGCAATTCAAGCTTTGTGCCGGGAAGCATGTAATCCTGCTCGTGAACTGTGATCACAAAAAACAAAAATAAAGGGCAAATAAAAAGAATATAACCAACTGTTGAGACAAGATTAAATGAGCTTGACAGGATAAGAAAAGCAATCATGAAGACGAGTGTGTATTTTAACAGCCGCACCGTCCGCTTTTCTCCGATTAATGTTGGAATTGTTTCCCTTCCTACGATACGGTCACCCTGCATATCAAGGATATCAAAAAAGGCGGTTCTCACAAAAACCATGCAGACCGACCATATGAAAACAATAAGGATTCCCGGTTTAAACGGTAATGACAATGCAGGAAGGAGTGAAGTTACAATACCCCAGGCAGCGGAAATCAGCGCTGTTTTTGAACCCGGTATATCTCTTAAACTCCTGTATCTGCCTTTTGTCAGGCTTTCAGGAATTATCTTCAGATTATAAGAAAGACCCATTATGCTCATACATAAAAGAATTAAGAACGGGGTCAGACCTGTGGAATATGCGGTAAAAAGGCCTGCGGCACCTGCAGATATCGCAAGGAAAGCAAGGAGAGACTGATGTCTTTTGTAAAAGGATGCCCTCTCCGGGTCATTGTAATGATCGGCTTTTGTTCCTATAAGGTTGTTGAAAATATGCATGGAAAGAACATAGAGCATTGACATGATAACATATGGGAAATAGCCGGCATCTCCCAGCATCTTTATATTCGCATAACAAAGGCATCCGGCTCCAATGGAGACGTAGATATTCGTTAGAAGAAGAGTCCGCTCCATATTATAATAATATTTGCGCCAGCCCCCCGCTTTCCTGTATGTGATATTTTCAATCGCTCTGTGAACCCTTTTTATCACCCAGTTTGGGGTTGAGGCACCCGCCGTTATGCCGATATTGCGCGCTTGTGACAGGGCCTTTATATCGAGTTCAGATTCCGTTTCTATATGATAGGCCGGCTTTCCGGCCTGCGCTGCAGCTTCGGCAAGCCTCTGGGTATTGCCGCTGGTATGCCCCCCGACAACAACTATGGCGTCAACCATTTCTGCAAGCTCTTTTACTTCTTCCTGTCTCATTGAGGTTGAATTGCATATGGTATCAAATATCTTGTAATGCGGGAATCTGTTTCCAACCCATTCTTTTACTTTTTCATAAAAAAGAATGTTCTGGGTAGTTTGTGCCACAACTATGGCTTTTCCGAATTCCGGGAGTAATTCAAGATCTTCAATGCTGCCGACGGCGTGACCTTTCCCCCCGGCATAGCCTACGAGGCCTATTACTTCAGGATGTTTATTGTCCCCGATTATTATTGACGTATAATCCTTTTTTGCGTGTTTTCTTATTATGCTCTGCACCTTGATAACACGGGGACATGTGGCGTCAATAACCTTAAAACCGGAATTTTTAAGGTTCTTTTTTATGCCGGGGGGTACTCCGTGGGCCCTTATAAGTACATTTCCAATCCCCTTTTCGGGAATATCGTTGATAATGGAAATGCCTTTTTCATTGAGAAGATCAAGAACCTGGGGATTATGGATAAGAGGGCCGTAAGTGAAAATAGGTCCTTTGTGTTTGCGGGGTACATCAAGAGCCATTTCGACGGCTCTGCGCACGCCCATGCAAAAGCCTGCAGTCCTGGCAATATATATTTTCATCAGGCTTTATTTTTATTTAAGGAAAATTTTATGGTCAACAAGTGATAGCGAGTGAATATGGGCTTTAATATATTTTTGATCCCCGAATATACTGACAAGCCTTACGCCGTCTTCTTGAGGTTCAACGGTATCCACGGATTCCATAACCAGTTTGTTATCATTATCACCTATAAGATAAGCATTTGCTTCACACATTTTTACCTTCCTTGTTTTATATACGCTTTTAGGTTTTCTTCAATCATTTCATCAATAATATGGGGAAGAGGCGCTGAAGATACCCCGACTATTTCAACATTTTCCTGTGAAAGTGGTATGAGAAGTTTTCTTGCCGGGCTGGCTGCAACAGCTTCGGATATTCCTGGTGTTACTTCACCCATCATGGAATGGGCAAGGATGATGCCGAGAGGCCCAATTATGATATCAACCTGTTTAACGGTCTGTACTATTGCATTTTCACCCGATGCACCGCGGTTTGCGCCTGCTTTAAGCATCTGGGATGTCGCAATGGCATTTGTTCCAAGGGCAAGAAGTTCAATTGTTTCGCAAAGAACATCCCTTAATCTTTTGATTATAACGCTTCCGATTCCGCCGCCCTGGCCGTCAATCACACAAATTCTGATTGCTTTTTTCTGTTCTGTTGTCTGCATTCTGTCACCGCAATACTCATAATATGTTAATTATTTCATGAAAACTACCAGATTATAATAATATCGTCAATAAAAAGAGGCGGGGAAACGCGGCATCTTAAGTCGAACTCCTTCCGGTTCAAGGGAGTTTTTCACTCGAACCTTTGAATCCTTAAGATACATAATACGCGATTGTTGACTTGAATGTTTGCTTCTGTTAAGGCTCCAAAAATAAAATATCATTGAGGGCTTCGCAAAAAGTCAGGATCTCACACCAAGCCACAAAGACCACAAAGTTAACATAATAATATTAAATGATTTTTTCTTCGTGTTCTTAGTGCCTTTGTGAGAAAATAGTTTTTACAAGTTCATCATCATTGAAAGGATTATAAAATCATGGAAAGAACGTTGTCTATTATAAAACCGGATGGAGTATCGAGGGGCCTGATCGGTGAAGTTGTAAAACGCTTTGAAAAAAATAATATCAGGATAGCAGCCATGAAGATGATTAACATGACAAAAATTCAGGCTCAAGGCTTTTATGCCGTGCATAAAGAGCGTCCTTTTTTTGCCAGCCTGACTGATTTCATGTCATCCGGTCCTGTAGTTGTTATGGTGCTTCAGGGCGAGAATGTGATTTCAAAAAACAGGGAATTGATGGGCGCGACAAACTACAAGGAAGCTGCTCCCGGAACAATTCGTGCTGATTTTGCAACAGATATTGAAAAGAATGTGGTGCACGGTTCAGATTCATCTCAATCGGCATCCTTTGAAATAGGGTATTTTTTCAACAGCTTTGAAATTACAGGCTGATGAGAGCAGGGATACGGCTATTGTCAGAATCATGTCCGGATTGAGCTGGTTAATTTTGTTTGGGTATGGGTGCGTATGCGAACCACAGAAAGGATGCCCTCCCTTCGTCAACGGCGCCATATCCGCATCCATGAAAACCATGCAGCCCCAATGGATAAAAGCTCACGAAGCCATTTATAGTCTGCGCCTGTACAATATTTATAGTCTTTCTGGGGGCGTAATCGAAGGCTTAAAACGAATTTTCTGCGGTTCGCATACGCACCCATACCCAAACAGAATAAATTTATGACATTTGCTGTAAACCCCGACAATTTATCGATAGTCATGGTTCGGCCCCGGTATTCTGAAAATATCGGGGCTGCTTCAAGAGCTATGCGAAACATGGGAATAAAGCATCTTATTGTTGTCAGCCCTGAAAACTATGACATTGAAAAAGTACGTAAACTAGCAACACATGCGGCTTCAGATGTTGTTGAAAGAATTGAAATTTTTGAAGACCTCAAGGCCGCTCTCTCACCGTTTAATTATGTGGTCGGCACTACAGCCCGTCTCGGAGGAGAGCGGCTGGCAATTTCTTCTCCTTCAGAAATGTCACGAAAAATAGTTGAAATATCACGGAATAACAGAGTCGCTGTTCTGTTTGGCCCGGAAGACAGAGGCCTTTTAAACGACGATATCCGTTTGTGTCATGAACTTGTTAATATCCCGGCTTCTGATTTTTCATCCCTGAATGTTTCACAGGCTGTCCTGATCATATGTTATGAAATTCTCCTTGCAGGAATTGAAGACAAGGTGAAATTTGCTCCGCGCCTTGCAAGCCGCTTCGAGCTTGACGGTATGTACGACAATGTTAAGGATATACTTGTCCGAATTAACTATATTAATCCGGAAAACCCCGATTACTGGATGAACAAGCTGCGCCTCTTTTTTACACGCATGGAACTTCGCGCCAGAGAAGTGAGCATTATCAGAGGCATATGCAGGCAGATCGACTGGTACGGCAAGAAGTGCTATAAGGATGGTCTTGCTTCGGGTAAGAAGGAAATAAAAAAGGATAAAATATGAAACTTATCAGATTTGGAGTAAAGGGAAAAGAACGCCCGGGCCTTCTTAATAAAAATAACACGGTTGTTGACTTGAAAAGACTCTTTCCGGAAATACCCGATATAGGGGAAGCGTTCTTCAGAAACGGCTGGCTTGACAAGTTATCTTCCGTTGATGATCCGGGTCAGCAAATGGATGTCAGAATAGGATGTCCGGTATACAGACCTTCCAAGATAATCTGTCTCGGTAAAAATTATGCCGAACATGCCAGGGAAGGGGGTTTTGACAGCCCGGGAAAGCCGCTTATTTTTTGCAAGTCGCCGAATACATTAAACGGCCCATTTGATCCCGTTCTGCTTCCGCAAAGCAGCGGCCAGGTTGACTGGGAGGTTGAACTTGCCTTGATTATCGGAAGAGAAGGAAAAAGAATAAAGAGAAAAGATGCATATGAATTTATTGCCGGATACGCTGTCATGAATGATGTCTCCGGAAGGCAGGCACAGTTTTCGGATTCTCAATGGTACAGAGGAAAATCCTTTGACACCTTTGCACCTCTTGGTCCTGCAATTGTAACAAAAGACGAAATCGGGGATGTTCAAAATCTGCGGCTTACCTGCAAGGTCGACGGGGTAACAATGCAGGACGGGAACACGAAAGATATGATTTTCGACATTCCTTTTATAATCGAAAACATAAGTGAAGACATAACCCTTCTGCCTGGGGATATTATATCCACCGGAACCCCTTCAGGCGTTGGCATATTCAGGGATCCTCCGGTCACCTTAAACCACGGCAATATTGTGGAATGCACCATTGAAAAAATCGGAACAATTACTAATAAAATCTTTGCCTTAAAACAATAGGGCTAAGGATTAAAAAAATAAAGCAAATACGTCCGCTTAATGCGGCTTAGCCGGACCCCATCTCGAATTCCATTTCTTGCCGGCTGCGACAGGCCGCAACCCGTTGTCTGATTTCCGGCAGGTGCGGTTCAATGTGACGATAAACTCTCTTGATCTCACTACAGTATTCACTGATATTTTTGTACCCGGTTTCCGGAAGATATCTGAACCTGGTACAGTCGCCCCTGCAGAAGGGGGCAATCCGGCACTCTCTGCATGCTTCCGGAAGATCCGTTTTGAGGGAAGCGAACCTTGACCGCAGAGGACTGTTCACAATGGTCCGGATGTCGCTCTTAATCAGATTACCGATCTTCCATTCCTTGAAAACGAAAAAATCGCAGGGGTAACAGTCTCCGTTATGTTCGACAACCAGATAGCTGTTGCATGTGTTATTGTAGCAGCATGATGCCTTGACACCGTCAACAAGATACAACAGGATGTCTTCGAAAAACCTGATCGATACACCAAAGAAGTCCTTTCTGAACCACTCGTCAAACAGCCTGACATAAAATTCCCCGGTTTCCTCTCCGCGAACTGAGAATGCTTTCAGCGCGCCGGATGAATAGTCATTCTCAAAGCAGTTGATGAATTGAAGGAATTTAAAACCATGAGATCGGAAAAAATGATAGAGCTCCACCGGTGATTTTATATTCCGGTCGGTCAGCAGGCACAGGATATTGAACTGAACACCGTGCTTTTTCATCAGCCCGATGCCACGCATCACATCTGTAAAGGTGCCTTTTTGTGCATAATCCTTTCTGTAAAAATCATGGATCGGGGCAGGACCATCCAGACTGATGCCGACAAGAAAATTCTCTTTACGAAGAAATTCGCACCACTTATCGTCCAGAAGCAGGCCATTGGTCTGCAAAGAGTTTTCAATGGTCTGGCCGGGGCGGGTGTACTTTTTTTGAAACGCGACCGCATCCCGGAAAAAATCGAGTCCCATCAGCAGTGGTTCTCCTCCCTGCCAGCAGAAACTGTTGAAAGGCGCGTCTGCGAAGAGAGTCTTCCGGATCACAGTCTCTGCCGCAGGGCGGCTCATTTTTACAGGCATTTTCGGATAAAGATCTTTTACGCGCCGGTAAAAGCAGTACGCGCAGGAAAGATTGCACAGGCCGGAGGCTGGTTTCACGAGCAGCGATATCGATTGCAAAGCGGTCTTTTTTTTCATTGTGAAATGCTGCCCGTGTTTTTTCTCGAAGTTAAACGAGGAATCCCCGTGGATTTTTTTTAGCCCGCTGTTCCCAATCAACAAGCATGCCGTCCATTTTTCCGGCGACATCGGGATAGGTGTTGATGACGTTGTAGTTCTCGCCCGGGTCAACGGAAAGATCATACAACAGAGGTCCTCTGTTTCCCAGTTGCTTTTTCCCCATCACGCTGGGCAGAGCTTCAGCATCAAGAGGCACCGGCCAGACGTAACGGTTTAATTTTCTGAAGTACTTCCACTTTCCGGAACGGATACCTTCAAGCTGGTCATAATGATAGAAATAGACGGCGTCGTGCGGCGACCGGGGGTCCCGTCCTGAAAGAAGGCCCTCGATGTTATTACCGTCGATGATCCTGTCGGAGGGGTGTTCGATTCCGACCAGCGAGAGGAGCGTGGGGAAAATGTCAAGGTTAACGGCCGGTTCGGAAGAGACCGTGCCGGGCCGTATATGTCCCGGCCATTTTGCAATGAAGGGCACTCTGAATCCGCCTTCGTGGCTCTGTCCTTTCCGGCCTCTGAAGGCTCCCGGGCTTCCTTCGTACCAGGGGCCGTTGTCGCTGGTAAAGAAGATGAGTGTATTCTGGTCGATCTTCTGCTCTTGTAATGTTCTGACGATTTCTCCGACGCTCCAGTCTATTTCTTCGACGGCGTCGCCGAATTTTCCGGCTTTTGATTTTCCGGAAAACCTCTCCGATGCATACAGCGGCTGGTGCGGAAACGTATGGGCAAAATAGAGAAAGAACGGGCTGTCTTTTGATTTTTCTATAAAGTCAAGCGCTTCTTTTGTGTACATCCCGGTCAGCCTCGCCTGGTTGGTTCCGATGTCCGCTTCCAGTTGTGTTTCGTTTCGAAAGAGCGGACACGGCTGCATATCGTTGCTGTGAGGGACGCCAAAGTACTGGTCAAACCCATGCATCAGCGGATTGAACCCGGGCTGCCTGCTGTAGTCTCCAAGGTGCCATTTCCCCAGCATCGCGGTTCGGTAACCGGCAATCTTCAGGGCTTCGGCAATGGTGATCTCTTTGCCGGAAATCCCTTCAGCAACGCACTCCTCATGCAGATCAACCGATCCAAGGGGTGTAAAAATATAGGCGATTTTCCTTTCGAGCCTGCGCAGCAATGGTGAATCCGCCGGATACGGATTTCCGATGATGCCCGTCCGGAACGGATAGCGTCCGGTCAGCAGGCCTGCCCGCGACGGCGCGCACACGGCATTGCACGCGTAATAGTCGGTAAGTCTTATCCCGTCACCGGCAAGCCGGTCGATGTTGGGTGTGCGTATTGCCCCGTTGCCGTAGCAGCCGAGATCGCCATAACCCAGGTCGTCGCAGTAGATTATTATGACATTCGGTTTCGGAGCGGACGGATTTATGACGTTAAGCGGTTTAAGCCCGGAATCGCCTGGATATGGCCCGTAGACTTCATCGATCGATTGCCTTCGGAACAGTTTGTAACCTGCCGTGCCCACCGCGGCAATCCCGCCTACCGCAAGCCCGGCACGAACCGCCCTTTTAATCAGATCGCGTCTTGAGATTTTTTCAGCCATACCCTTTTCCCCCATCCCCATATCAGGCCTTTCTTTTTGAATTAATAAGATAATTACCTCAAGATATGGTTGCGGTATCACCAACCGTATTTCTTCAGTTTATAAATCGTACAGAGTCTCATCCTTCAAAGGAGCCGTTTTTGCTGTTATGCCGCCTCCCTTCCTGCCCTGAAGGGAAAAGGGATCTTCCTGTTCAATAATATCGGCCATCTCGGACTCGATCCGGTCAGGATCTTCACCTCGTTCAAGGCGCTTTATCGCCTCATCCATTCCGGAACCGAGCTTCAGGCCAGCCACATCCGAAAGCTTTCTCATCAGAGCTGCCGCCTGTTTTGGATCTTCCTCATTTATATTTTCGGCCTCTCTCCCGAGCATTTCAACAGCCTTTTCCATCCTGCTTTCATCAAATGCAAATTCTTCTGTATCACCTACTTCCTTTGCTCTTCCCGTAACCGCAAAAACAGATACCTGTCTTGAAAGTTTGCAGGTTTTGCACTTAGGACACATCGGAATCTTTTTTGTATTAACGGATTTTGAGAAGAAATTATAAATAGTATTACAATTTCCACAATAAAATTCATATATTGGCATGATGGCTTCCTCCTGACAAGCCAGGTTAAAGGATAGGTTGGGACATTTAATAAAATGTGATTGAATATTTGTCAACTCTATTCAATTCTTCATGTATTTCAAATAGTTTTTCCTTAACATGATAGTACCGGCTGACAGAAACCTCAGACTGCGGATAAAAAAAATGAATTTGCGTTAATATTATAAGATGGTATTAGTGCTTTATTAAATAGACAGGAAAACAATGACTCCACATAAAAAGCTTAATTTAAAATTCCTTGGAATTATAGCGGGTTTATCTGCAGGAACCGTGATTGGACTTTCAGGGATATGGATGTTCGATTCCATTATGGTTCTCGGAACCGGGGTACTTATTATTCTTATTTCATCCAGGCTCGGGTATACTTTTGTGCGTTGTCCCTCCTGCAATAAATCAATTTACAAAAATCTGATAAGCAGATCCTCACTCAGGATGCTTAAGATTCCTGAAAACTGCCCGCTGTGCAGCGAAAAATTCGACTGAATGCAATAACCGGCAATTGAAGCTCCCCGCAGCAAGCTACGGGGAATGTTTAAAATATTAATACCTTTTTCGTCCTAGTCAAGAAAGAAACTGAACCGAAAGTATCTGTTGTTTCTGTCGGAAATTCATTTACCGGATTTCCCCGTTTGTCATGTATGCGGAGGCTGAAAAGTTTATCGTTTTCCCTGGCCGGCGTGAACAAGTTTGTTCCGGAAAGGCTGGCGCGGTCATCTGACATAAGAGTCTTTATTTCCGCCAGAATTCAGGAACGAACAGGATAATTACAGTATAGATTTCCAGTCTGCCAAGAAGCATGCAAAAGCTTAACACCCATTTGGCCACAAGGGGAAGATGTGCATAATTGTTTGTAGGACCGACAGATCCCAGGCCCGGGCCGATGTTTCCGATACAGGCAGCGACGGCTGAAAAAGAGGTGATCAGATCGATTCCCAGGGCTGTCAGCACAAAAGAGGACAAAATGAACAGCCCGAGATAAATGATAAAAA
>JAHJJB010000023.1 GCA_018823005.1 Pseudomonadota bacterium
AAGTTCACGATATAGGATCGTGTAATCTTCATCCTCTCTTTCATTTTGTTTCAACTCAGCAATATTTGTGTATTTTTCCATAAAAGGTTTAATTCTGGTGTGTTAGCTTCTTGTTCAAATATAACAATTAATTCTATAGGTTCCTGTGAACTCCAAAACCCGCAAGGTACAGGAAGTGATCATTTTTCGAAGTGCTTGAAATAGTGTGCCGCCAGCGCCTCAACATCTGTAATTCCATTGACTACGAGAAAATTTATGAACATTTTACGGAAAAATAATTAATGCATCTATGGTAAGCGTCCCACAGGACGCACGAGTTTTTTGATAGGACTGTCGAAATGCGGGTTTAAAGAACCATATAGCAACTGATTTGTCAATGGATTTAAGATGTTTGCATATTTTTAATGGATATCTTCTCCAGCAACAAAATGGTTTCATCTATTAAATGTTCCCTGGCCCAAGCTTTTTGTTTGTCGTCAAGCGCTTCGCCAAGTCCTTGCAATACATTCCTCCGGGAAAATGTTTTTTTGATAAACTTAACCAGAAATGCGCAGTATTCGTCCGTTCCTTTTCCTGTCCGTTCTATCAACAGTTTTTCATTCAACATAAATCCGTGACTCAGAAAATACCACGCATCGAATAAATCACGGACAACGGCACTTTTGCGATCTGATAATGCAACCAACTTGTTTGTAGCCACAGTGATCTCGTCCGCAAGCAATATAGGCACTCCCATAAACCATTCGTTTTTATAACGGTTATTTTTCCACACGCGTTTGTTGAATTCGATTTTTATTTTTGTGGCGCCTTTTCCATAATCGAATTCATACAGAAGCGTATGCTTTTTATCTGCCTCATCAACTATGCGGCCATTTAAAGACAGTACTTCTTTGATGGCATCCGTGTCGCTTTTCCCAAACGGCCTGATAATATCAAAATCAAGATCGAATGAAAAACGCGGTAAATCATAAAACAGCGTTGCGCACGTTCCTCCTTTAAAAGCTGTCTTTTCAGGCACCGCTTTAATAATGCCCGTTAAAAGAGCAGTCAAATAACGTCCGTGCGTGTTTCTGTCAAAACCGGCGCTCATATTAATTTCTCAGCCTTTTCCCGGACCGTTTTCGGATACAGCGAGCTCAATCGTTTAAGCGCTGTTACGTTGATCTTAGACGGCTCATCAATATCCGCTAAAAAACCCAGATACAAACTATCCAGAATCGCGCGTTCAGGAGACGCAATAGAAATCCCCTCTCTGATTCGGATACCGTCAAGATTGAAAAACAAATCATCTTTCAGCACATAATATACGTACAACACCGCTCCTCTTTTTTTCCGGCTGTTAATCCGGGCCGCGCAATCGATTTGATTTCGTATCTGATAACTAACCCCGGCATAAGCAAGGGCGGATTGGAAACTGATATAGGAAGGCGTAACCATACGATTCGCCAGTTCGTAAATATTGTATTGTTTGCTGAGAGCATAGTAGCCTTTGGCAATTCGCAAAATAAGACCCTTTGCGACCATACGCACAGCATTTGTTTTGGCACTAAGCTCCCCCTCTCCCCACAATGTACGTAAATCCTGAGGAGTGAAGATAGTTTTGCCGGAATCCATTAATATTTTAAGTCTGTTTGAACTGTTCATATCTTTTATAAGTATACTATTTTGTATACTTTTATATGATATATGTAATATGGAGGAGTGATTTTGTCAACAGGACAGTTTCCTTCTCCCCTGCGTCAGCCGAAATTCTGTCCTCGGATTGACATAAAAAGGGGCACTATGGGGACCCATGATTTTATGCGTTTCTGCTCTTTTCAGAGTAAAACCCTAATTACTTCTAGCAACCTCCTGAAGCGTTGGTTTTAAAATCGTCCATGCTCCTCCAGTGGGGTTTGTAACAAGGCGCAGACTGCCCTTTTAATCTGGATTCCCGCTTTCGCGGGAATAACGAAAAGCCCGGATTTATTAAGTCTCGCATTCTTAAAACATGGATAACAATTTCCGGCCAAACAAATACTACTTCATATATATGATGCGCCCGGCAGGATGCACGAAATTTTTGATGGAACTGTCGAAATACGGACTTACAAAACCATATCAGACACATTATGTCAATGAATATTAACTAGTTAGATAAAATAGACAATATTGCAAAATGTTCACTAAGCCGTCAATAAGTTACTTTCTTCAAAGCATCCAGTATCGGATCAGCTTTTTCCCTGTGCTCAGGGGGTATCATAAGTATCTTTAAAGGGTGATTCTTTATAAGACCGGGAGGAGGATTCCGGATTTTACCTGATGAAAGATTCTCACGGTTTTCGGCTGATTCTAAAAATTGCAACACATCCGAAAGATTGCCTGAAAACCTGCCTGCATCGGCATGCTCTATAACCTGCATGAAGATATTGTTTACCGTAATAACGAAGTCGTCAACTACGGCGCTTCCGCTTTCAGCACAGTTTACAGTTGAAACAAAACACCTGCAGGCAAAAGGCCTGCGCTCGTAAACGGAACATTCCTTGTCAATCAAAAGAGGGCACTCGCCTCCCGACAGGTTCTCTTCTTCGGGCAAATCTCTTTCTTCCGAGCAGATCTGTGCCATCTCATTTATCGTTACCCTTGGCCTGAACCCTGCTTCTTTCCCGGATGCTTTTATTCCGGCGAATAACGCCTCTTCGCCTTTTCCTGAAATCCCTTCAACAACTTTAAAGCCTTCAAGCGTTGTCATGGTAACGTTTCCTGTGCAGCAGAAGCAGCAGCGCTTTTTACAGGCAATATTCAGACCGGCTGAAAAATCATCATAAATTTTATATATTTTCCCAAGTGCTATAAGCTTTGAGTTTAGGTCCATTCATATCCCCCGAAACAGAATTTATAAAAACCGTTTCTTTCCGTATCAGCATATGCTTGAGTTGTTCAATATATTTCGTGGCATTCGAACCCTTGAGCTCTCAAATCCTCTACGATCACTAACTAACAGTCATGCCCGGAGTGGGCACGAAGCATGAGAAGGCAGGAGCCAAGAGTCAGAATATCCATGGTATTTTTTTCTTCTGTATTCTGTATTCTGACTTCTGTCTCCTCATATAAATTTTTGAGATGATCCCAATATGTATTAAACGTCTTGACTAAAACACTCCCAGTCGTTATTTTCTATAGATATCAAACCATTTAACTATTCCCAGGCAGGGGGTCATATGAAAAGCAAAGTATATTTCACCGATTTAAGAGCAACACACAAAGAAAACCTCTTAAAAAAGATTGAAAAGCTTACCGAAGCTGCCGGTCTTTCAAAAACTGTCAGCAAAAGGGATCTTGTTGCTGTAAAAATTCACTTTGGCGAAACGGGTAATACAGCTTTTATACGCCCTGTATTCTTACGCAAAATAGTTGAATCTGTAAAAGCAGCGGGCGGCATTCCTTTTCTTACCGATGCAAACACTTTGTATTCAGGAACACGCAGTGACGCCCCTCATCATCTCACAACAGCCACACAAAACGGCTTCGCATATTCCGTTGTGGAAGCCCCCATTATTATAGCAGACGGTCTGCGCGGAAAATCGGAAATGCCTGTTGCAATTAAACAGAAGCATTTCAAGCAGGTATACATAGGCTCCGAGATTGTTCAGGCAGATTCTCTTGTATCGGTTGCTCATTTTAAATGCCACGAGCTTTCAGGTTTTGGCGGAACACTGAAAAACCTTGGAATGGGATGCGCATCACGAAGGGGGAAACTGGCGCAGCATTCTACAGTATGCCCTGCCATAAAAAAGAAAAAATGCATAGGATGCGGCGACTGTGTCGAGCACTGTTCCCAGAAGGCAATCTCAATTATAGACGAAAAAGCCGTTATTGACCCGGAAAAGTGCATCGGGTGCGGCGAATGCATCTTAATATGTCTGAACAGCGCCATTCAGATTGAATGGAACCAGACAATTCCGGCTTTTCTTGAGAAAATGGTCGAATACACAATGGGAGTACTAAAGAACAAGGCAGGTAAAGCCCTCTTTATAAACTTTATTACAGACATCTCCCCGGCCTGTGACTGCTACCCCTACAATGATGCTCCAATTGTTAGAAATATCGGAATAGTGGCTTCAAACGATCCCGTCGCCATAGACCAGGCTTCCGTCGATCTTGTAAACAACGAGCAGGCTCTTCCGGGGTCCTGCATAAAAACTTCTTCAGGACCGGGTGAAGATAAATTTAAGGCGGTTTATCCCGCCACAGACTGGACTATTCAGCTTGACTATGCAGAAAAGATAGGAATTGGGACCAGAAAATATGAACTCGTGCAGATATGACGGCTTTGTAAAAAGTCATTCTGCTGTGTCGCGCTTCATCCCCGCCCTGTTGAATAACAGCAGGGCTGATTCAACAGGGTGAATCATTGCAGCGTACCAATAAGTACGCTTCATTCCTCAAACTTCGCGCGCCTTGCATAATGAGCTTTTTACTTTGCCGTCTGAATTTTGATTTTTTACTAAGATATTAAATATAAAGGATTTGGGATATTTAATGCAATTATCAAATAAAAAAATAGCTGCTTTTTCAATAATATTACTGGTTGGTTGTTTTTCTGTTTTTTTTGCTTGTGGTGAGACTGGAAATAACAGCAAAAACAAACCTTTTGATGCAGAAAAATTATATCCGGAAAGTTTTACATTCTTTGATTTAGGGTCAAACACCAAAATATCAGATGATCTTCAAAAAAACCTTTCCGGCCAACTCGGCTCATATTCTATTGAAAAAATGACCATTCTCGATCTGGTTATCCATAACAAAGCAATCTTTGGGAAGCATTTTCCGAACCTTTTTGAACTTCACAGTAAATTGAACGACGAAAAAGGGGCAAGAATAGAGCACAACATTACTAACCTTACTTTCAGATATCTTCAAAATGAAAACACACCGTTTGAATCTGTGAAACTCACATTTTCAAATTATTCAAACAAACCTTTGTTGTTTTCAATAACCTCAAAAAAGAAGGAATCGTATATTGTTGACACCCTGAAGGAAAAATACGGTGAACCGGCAGTTATAAACTGGGAGGACGGGAAAAGCTTATCTTTGCTCTGGGAAAAGAACAGAGATTTTTTGATTTTTTCCAAAATTTCAGAAAGAGGCAGTTTTAAATACAGCATAATGATTTACTTTGTTAATAATATCGAAAACCTTTTGCAGATTGAGCAGGATGAGATTAAAAAACGGGAAGAGGAAAGAAAAAAGGCCGGCAAAACTGCTTTTTAATATACCTACCTTATTAACATACGCCTCCATACCCTGACATGGCATTAGATCGGATATTATGTAAAGGTATCGAAGAGGATTTATAAAATGTCCTTAAAATCTGTTCCGACCCGCGGAAGAACTCTTGATTACGCAGCCGGTGTTTACGACATATTTGAGCCAATGTTGCTTTTCGGCAGGCAAAGCATGATGAATAATCAGCTTATCGGGCTCCTTGAAATAAAAGAATCGCATAAGATTCTCGATATAGGGTGCGGAACCGGAATTGTTGCAAAAATGATTGCAGACAAATTGAGCTCTGAGTCAGGCGGTTGTGCCATAGGAATTGATGCTGCAGGTAAAATGATTGAAGGCGCCAGAAAAAAACGTGGCAGTAAAACCTGTCTTTTTGAGGTAGCGGCCGCAGAAGAACTCCCTTTTGAAAATGAATATTTTGATTCTGTGATTTCGACACTCTTCTTCCATCACATCCAGCTTGATCTGAAAGAAAAAGCCTTTGCGGAGGCTTTTCGTGTCCTGAAACCAGGAGGCAGGCTGGTACTTTCAGACATGCATATCCCGACCACATTTATGGGAGCTCTTATATCTCATGCCTCCCGCTGGATTTTGGTTCAGCCCCAGATCGGAGAAAATATAAGAGGGGTTCTGCCCGGAATAATAGAAAAGGCCGGGTTTGATAAACCGAAGATTGTCTCGACATATTTCGGGTATATCACCGTATTTTTAAGCCAAAAACCATCGAAAGAATCAAATGACCGGCATCCAGACAAATAAGAATTCATGCGGGAAAGGAATAGAAAATACTTTCAAGTCGTTGAAAGAAGAGTTAGGAGAAGCTTTATACTCATATTGGAATATTGCATCTCAGATTCTTGATAACAGCGGGATCAATGTTATTCCTCCAGAGCCCGAATATATTTCCATCGAAAGGAATTTCTTTTCAGCCCTTTTTCTGTATTCATATTTCCGGGCAGGCATACCCAGATCAAGGCGCGTTCTTTATGCAACCGCAAATCAGTGCTTACGGGGAATGGTAACCGGATGCGACAATCTTCTGGATAACGAATATAAAAAAACGCTTGATACGGACATTCCTCAACATGCAGTAAAATTTCGTTCGATCCTTGATATCATGATTTCAGACCGTATCCTGTTTTCAATCCTTCACAAAGAGAATGATGCCGGCACTCTGACTTTAGACCAGGTTCTGGATGCAACTTATGCTTCTTTACGAACCCTGGCAAGGAGCGGCGCACAGGAAGCGTCTGAAGAATGCGGATACAAGGAAATGCTGAAACCTGAAACTATACTGACTACTATTCACCATTATAAAACCGGATTGCTTTTCCAGTCTCCATGGGCTTTGCCGGATATAATTGAAAAGAGTGACACGAAGGATATTTCCGATATAAAGAATGCCTTGTATCAGATAGGCATGGGCTGCCAGATATTGGATGATATGGTCGATTTACCTGTCGATATAAAAATGAAGCGTCATAACTATGTGGCTTCATTAATATGGCACGGAGCGAATTTAAAAGAACGTGGCGGCCTTGCAGGAAAATTTACAGCGGGCGATAACGAGAAAGCTCATCATGAGTTTCTTTTCGAATTTCCGGATGCAAGGCGTATTGCAGCAACTACAGCTCTGAATTTTCTTAATAACGGAACAAGGATGCTTTTTGACGAAGCTCATCATTTCATGGTGAATGCATCGATTGAATTTATTTCAGCCCGGATAGGGGCAGACCGTTTTCTTTTTGATATCGAAAATGAGGCAAATTAATGCCTTTTACCTTTTGGATTAAAACAGCGGGGCTTTTTCTTGTCAGGTCACGGCGATCAACAACGGTCCTCATCCTGATGGTCTTCAGCGCCGTGGCAACTCTTATTTTTCTTGCATCCCTTGCCATAGGCATAAATGATGCCATGATAAGAAACTCGGTCAGCCTCTTTTCAGGACATATTTCCGGATTTAATCTCCCGAGTACCATAAGCAGAAAAAGTTTGTTCACAGACGGAGTTTCGAATGTTCTGATGCGCATCCCTACCCAGGGGATTCTCAGCCATAGTGGAAATCTGGCAATGGTTACATTGATTGCCGTTGACCCGGTTGAAGAAAAGAAGAGCTCTGCAATATGGAAGAAGATTCTTCAGGGAAGATACCTTGAACCGGGGAAAAAAGAGATTTTTTTAAGTAAGCCTGTTGCCGAACAGCTGAATATAGAACCGGGGGACAATATCGGTTTTAGCCCTGATCCTGATTTGCCTCCTGTTGAACTTGCGGTAGCAGGCATATATAATACAGGCATGTATCAACTCGACAGGGGCATTGCTTTTTGCCAGATTTCTGCCGTTCCTGCCAAAGCCGCAGAATGGAATGCTGCAATCTTTTTAAATGACGGGGCGGATAAGGATTTAATTCTTGCCGGATATCACAAGGCTTATTTAAAAGATTCCCTTTTTAAAACATGGTCGGATTTGATGCCTGATCTCAAACAATTGATCGACCTTAATTATATCTCAATGAGCATCGTGATGGTTCTTGTTTTTGGAGTGGTATCGCTTGGAATTGCCTGTGCTTTTTCAATCTTTATTTTAAAAAATCTGCGGGAATACGGAATTATGAAAGCAATGGGAGTTACTCCTTCTGAAACGCTTCTTCTTATTTTTTCTGAAGTGATTCTTTTGAATCTTGCCGCCTTGTTTATTGGAATAATAGGAGGTATTGCTGCCGTATCGGTGTTTCAGAGAACCGGCATTGATCTTTCTGCTTATACTTCGCACAATCAATATTTCATTGTTTCAGGGGTTGTTTTTCCGAGGCTGACGACATATTCGGTCTGGCTTGCGCCTTGTCTGGCTCTTGTTTTCAGTATTTTTTCGGCTATATGGCCTGCTGTTCTTGTGATAAGAAAAAACACTTCCCAGATTTTAAGGAGCATTTAAAAGCAGTGATTCGTACACGGAACCTGTCAAAGAGCTACAGCACCGGCAGAGGAAAGGTTCAGGCCATCTCTGATGTTTCCCTTTTCGTAGATACAGGCATGACACTTACGGTTATGGGAAAATCCGGTTCCGGTAAAACCACACTTCTCAACTGTATTGGCGGCATTGAAAGGCCCGACACCGGCAGTGTAGAATGTTTTGGAGTTGACATCCATGCTCTTTCAAACAGAGATCTTTCTCTTTTTCAGCGCCGTAATGCAGGTTTTGTGTTTCAAGCCGGGAACCTTCTTTCGTATCTGACAGTATCCGAAAACATAGCCTTTCCTCTGGTTCTTAACGCCATTCCGAATAAAGAAAAAGACAGGCGTGTTCTCGAACTGCTTGAAAAAATAGAGTTATCCGATGCAGCCCGTGCAATGCCTAATGAGCTTTCCGGAGGAGAGGCTCAAAGAGTGGCTTTCGCGAGAGCTATCGCTCATTGCCCTAAAATGCTTCTTGCAGATGAACCAACGGCAAGCCTTGATACCGAGACTGGTAAGAATCTTGTAGGTCTCATGTTCGCCTTGGGCAAAGAGGAGAAATGTACAATAATAATCTCAACTCATGACCAGGAAATAATAAAGCTGTCATACAAGTCATTAGATATCAGGGACGGCAAAGTGAAAGGCCCGGAAAATGAATAGACTTTTAAAGTTAATCCTTTTAGCAGGTGGTATTTTATTTGCTTTCGGATGCGGTTACAAAGCTTATCTCGGCTTGCACGGAACTTCGGTCAGATTGCATCCTGATATACACAAATCTGTTACGGCAGACAGGGAATGCCTCGAATGTCATCATCCTGATAATCCAAAGGGGCCGCCTACTCCGCATCCAACTTTTACAGGCTGCATCAAGTGCCATAATGATGAGAATGGTACTAAAAAATAAAACGGAAAACATATGCACCAGTTTGATAAAGATATTTCTCTTACACCCCGGGAAGACTTCTTTTTTACGGGAACTTTGACCGATAACTGGTCAATCAATGGTAATCCAAACGGAGGATACCTGATGGCCATACTGGCAAATGCCATGTCACAGCAAAGTGAAAAAAAATCAACGCCCATTCTGACTGCAAATTATATTTCGCGGTGCGTTCCGGGCAAAGCAGATTTGTCTGTCGAAACAATTTCTCAGTCGAACCAGTTTAACCGTTTTCAGGCAAAGCTGTTTCAGAACGGAAAAGAAAAAATCAGAGCAATAGGCACCTTTGCGGATGAAAAGGACGGCTGTTTTTTTGAAAGATTTGAAGCACAAGCGCCTGATATTTCTCCTCTTAAAGAATGCATTCTAATTCAGCCTATTCCGAAATACACTCTCTTTAACCAATTGGATGCACGTCTGGAACCTGAAAGCGCCGGCTGGATGCAGGGCAAACTGTCTGATAAATCTGAACAAAAGGGCTGGGTCAAGTTCAGAGACGACCGCCCCTTCGATATATTTTCAATATCATTAATTGCGGACTCATTTCCGCCTCCTGTTCTCGCAAGCCAGGGAATGGTTGCATGGGTGCCGACAATAGAATTTTCAATAAATATCCGGAATATTCCTGAGACCAAATGGCTGAAATGTGTTTTCCGAAGCCGTTTTATAAATTGCGGCCTTCTGGAAGAAGATGGCGAAGTGTGGGATGAAGAAGGCAGGATAATCGCAATTTCAAGGCAGATTGCTCAATTCCGGAAAACCGGCTGATCTTATGCTTCTAAAAATAGCCGCTGAAATAATTGTATTGATCCATTTAATGTTCATTGTTTTTGTTGTGACAGGAGGTTTCTTTGTCCTGAAATGGCCCAAAATAGCCTGGCTGCATATACCTGCAGCAATCTGGGGCGCTCTGATTGAGTTTACAGGCTGGGTCTGCCCGCTCACACCTGTTGAGAACAGTCTCCGGGAAGCAGGAGGAAAAGCCGCATATCAGTCTGAATTCATAAATCATTACATCATTCCGGTTATTTATCCGGCTGGTTTGACCCGTGAAATTCAGTTTGTTATGGGTTGTATAGTTATTGTATTAAATGTATTGATCTATGCCATGCTCATTGTGAAAAAAGTCCGGAAAGAATAAATATCCTTAAAACCAATTAATTTTTTTCATTGAAAGGGGAACTATTATGGTTAAGCAATTGATAACACTAAGTTTAGCGATACTCCTGACCACACTGCTTTCTGTCGGATTTTTGACAATTCCCGGAAAGGCCGATGCCGGGGTCGTGCCTCTTGAAGGAATAAAATATGATGTTAACTTCTCTCTTGAGGATAATCTGAAATTGTTTATCGGAATGAAAGTATATGTTACCCTTGATTCAGGAAAGACTTTTGCGGGTAATGTTAAGGAAGTAGGAAACCATCTTATATGGCTGGAAAAACTGGATGGCAAGGAGTTTTTTGATGCCCTGATTCGTATTAACAGTATTACTGCCATAGATACAAGATTCCGGGATCTGAAACGTTGATATAAAAAGATCGAATATCGTACGTCGAAGTTCGAGTTGCGATTTACGATGTACGAACTACGAAAGATTAACAGGGCGGGAGGAAGCAGCATGCATGAAGGAAATGCCAAAAATATAGGTTATGTTGCCGGGCGCTGGCCCCTTGATCCTGAAAAGCCGACTCTTGTATTCATTCACGGCTCCGGAGGATCAAGCGCTCTCTGGGAAAAACAGGTCGACGAACTCAAAGCGCATGTGAACACAATCGCCCTGGATCTCCCCGGCCATGGACGAAGCAGCGGTCCCGGTATGGACACCGTCGCAGGATATTCCGCGGCAGTCGCAGATTTTATCGAAACAGTTGAAATACCGGAACCTGTTCCGTGCGGTCTGAGTATCGGCGGAGCCATAGTTCTTCAGCTTATTCTGGAGCATAAGGAGCGTTTTAAGGCTGCAATCCTCGTGAATACCGGTGCACGGCTCCGGGTAATGCCTCTGATTTTAGAGACCATAAAAAAAGATTACGAAAAATATCTAAGCACTATCCCTGTTTTTGCGGCATCTGAAAAAACTGACCCCCGGAAGCTTGCTTCACTCATGGCAGATACGGCAAAATGCAATCCGGAAACAGCATTTGGTGATTTTAAAGCCTGCGACCGGTTCGACGTGATAGATAAATTATCAGCCATAATCACTCCTGTTCTCATATTGACGGCTGAAGATGACATGCTGACGCCGCCGAAGTTTGGAGTATATATGAAAGAAAAGATCAGGAAGGCATCCATGGTAAATATCAAAGATGCCGGACACCTGTCACCACTGGAACAACCGGAAGCATTCAACCGAGCCATCACTGATTTTCTAAAGCAGGAAAAACTTATTTTATAAGGAGTCTTTTCATCGAGATGAATTCTGAGATGCAGCAATATATTCAACCTTCACCGACAATCGATTTCGATAATATAACAGTCGCGAAGTTCGCCGGGGAGAACTCGGGAGTTTCCGCCGACCAAAGAGAACAGGCAGTCAGTCTTTATTACGCTGTAAGGGACTCTATACGCTACGACCCTTATTCTATGAATTTATCAATCGAAGGACTCAGGGCGAGCACCACGCTGAGCCTTGGAAGGGGCTGGTGTGTCGCCAAGGCAATCATTCTTGCTGCATGCTGCCGGTCTTTAGGGATTCCCGCCCGTCTCGGTTTTGCAGATGTTCGAAACCACCTGACTACTGCGCGCCTTCGGGAGATTATGAAAACCGACGTCTTCTTCTGGCATGGTTATACCTCGATTTACCTGGACGGACTCTGGATCAAAGCGACCCCCGCCTTTAATATAGAGCTCTGCGAAAAGTTCAGGCTTAAACCTCTCGATTTTGACGGACTTAAAGATTCAATATACCATCCATTTGATCTTGAGGGGAACAAGCACATGGAATATCTGAGATATCGCGGAGAATTTGCCGATGTTCCCTTAGACCAGATAATTGAATCCTTTAGCCGGGAATATACCCTTGATGATTCATCCCTGAAGGAAGGTGACTTCGACCGTGAAGTAAGTATTGAAACAAAGAGTATTTAACTGCCTGAGCAAACCGGGAGGTAAGCCATGAAAACGAGACGGTCGTTAATACCGATTATCTTTATTATAGTGATTCTTCCTGTCGTACTCTATCAGATAATGAATCCCGAAAAAGATGAACTTAATGATGCTATCCGAACTCGGCTTGGAGGATCATACATATCTCTTTCAGGAGGGGTAACCCATTATGCCCTCGAAGGGCCGGAAACGGGGCAGGTGGTTGTGCTCGTTCACGGCGGGACGGTTCCAATGTTTACCTGGGATGTTGTATCCCCGACTCTGGCAGCTGCCGGCTATCGTGTCCTCCGTTACGACATGTACGGACGGGGCTACTCGGACAGGCCGCCTGTCACATACAATCGGAAACTTTACGGGGATCAGTTGATGGAGCTGCTTGATAAGTTAAACCTAAATGAGCCTGTCGATCTGGTCGGATATTCGCTTGGCGGCGGAATAGTTGCCGACTTTGCGGCCCGGCACCCTCAGCGTGTCCGCAAACTCACCCTGATCTCCCCTGTTGTCTACAACTTTAAGACACCACAAATCTTTCGTATTCCTGTTTTAGGGGAGTTTCTCGCCCGAATTGTCGGCATCAGGACAATAACCAGGCGCGCAAACAGCACGTTTGAAGGGACAGAGCTTTACCAGCGCCACGCAAACCTCTTTGCCGAGCAGACAACGTTCAAAGGCTTTCAGGACTCAATGTTGTCAATGATCCGGAGTGACGCTATCGGAGATTATCGTGACAGCTTTGAGTCGGTCGGAAAACAGAAAAGAAATGTACTGCTGATATGGGGGGCACGCGACGCGGAGATTCCTGAAGAGGTAATAAATACCACCCGGAAACTGATTCCTTTTGTTCAGTTTCATGATGTCAGGGATGCGGGTCACAATATCGTGTTTCAGAAACCACATCAAATAACCGAAATAATTGATAATTTTCTGCGAAGTAACCCGTAAAATGGAGGATGCTTATGCGAAACTTAGCAATTGCCCTCATCACTCTTTCGGCAGCAGGGTTTCTGCTGGCCGTAATCGGAACCCTGAGCGTCGGCCCGATTATGGGAGTGAGCCCGGAAGGATTCTCACGAGGCTCAAACAACATTGCGCTCATCGCCATTGCCCTCTCTTTTTGGTTTGGAGGGAACAAAAACAAGGAATAGCTTGAGATTGATCGGTAACTGATTTAAACAATTAACCGCTTTCCACAACAGGAAAATCGGAAGAGTGGGGTGTGGCGTTTTTTGAACATGGAGAGTTCCCCTGGTGCATCCATCCCAAAAAGAAGGCTTATTTTATCCTTTTTGCAAACTTTTTTTAAAGTAGTTCAATCTTTTGTTTTTCATTGACACCCAATGCCTCATCCTTATATATTACCCCCGTTTAAAGTGCTATCAATACATGGTATTTAATAGTATCTTAAAAGTCAGGGTTCAGGCGGCAAAGAAAATCATGAAAAAGCCGTCAAGCTTAAACAATAACTGAAAAAAGGAAAGGATGTGCTTTATGAAAAAACTGTTAGGTGTATGTGTGGCTGTTTTGTTTGTTATCGGCGTAGTTCTCCCGGTCTATGCGGCTGATACCAATCTGGTTTTAGCAACCGGCGGAACTGCAGGAACTTACTATCCTTTTGGCGGTGCAATGGCAAGAATCTGGAACACCAAAATTCCCGGCATGAACGTGACCGCTCAGACCACAGGAGCATCGGCTGAAAACATCCGGCTGGTAAACAAAAAGGAAGTTGAACTGGCCCTTGTTCAGAGTGATACCCTTGATTTTGCCTACAATGCCAAGGAAGCGTTCAAGGAACCGATCAAAACAATGAGCGCGATCGCAGTTCTTTATCCTGAAATCATCCAGGTTGTGACCCGGGCTGACTACCCCATAAAATCGATCACGGACCTCAAGGGCAAGAAAGTGGGCGTGGGCGCTCCGGGAAGCGGAACCGAAGCCAATTTCAGGCAATTAATGGACGTTTACGGTTTGGCCAAGGGTGATGTAAACAGCCAGTATCTCTCTTTCTCGGAAAGCGCTGAAGCTTTCAAGGACAGGCATATAGATGCCTTTATAGTTACTGCCGGCATTCCGAATGCAGCGATAATGGATATCTCGACACAGAATGAGATCCGGATTATTAATATTCCAGCAGAGACAGCCGCAAAGCTTACTGTGAAATATCCCTTCTTAGCGGCAGTCAAAGTGCCTGCCAACACCTATAAGAGCCTAACCCAGGATGTGGAAACAGTTGCGGTCAATGCCGTTCTAATAGTCGGCAACGACGTCTCCGCGGACGTTGTCTACAACATGACCAAGGCACTGTTTGATAATCAGGCCGAACTGGCATCCGCTCATGCCAAGGGGAAGGAGCTGAATCTGCAAAATGCTGTTAAAGGGGTATCAATCCCATTCCATCCTGGTGCAATGAAGTACTATAAAGAAAAAGGGGCTATAAAATAGCCTGAGGAGGATACGGGCGCGGTTTTCCGGAAGGGAACCGCGCCCTCTGTTTTTATGAGGCATCGATTTGCATGGAGCGTTATTTTTGCCGGTTTCATCGGCTTTTGGCTTTTGTTCCTGCCGTTTATCACAGTCCTTGAAATCAGTGATTTTAAAACCCAGCGAAAACTGCAGCTCTTTCGCGTTCGCTCCGGGGAAGAATTTACCATCTCCTTCACTCACTCAGTAAATCGACGGCCTGTTTATGATACTCTGCGGGTTGAAAATGATCATCTTGTGATAGTTAGGTCCCGGTACGATTCATTCGGAGCCGGCATGCCCGAGTCTTCCACCGGAGAAGGAACGCTGTCAATCGCAAAAGATGGCTGGCTTGTTTGGACCGTCAACCAACCGATACCGTACTTAACGGTGAGAGTTGGATGGACGGCTGAGCATACGTTGCATATAAGAGACCGCACTATCCGTCTTGCGGAACTTGCGGAACCTGGCAGCGCAGTAACCATGCGTGTTCAGAATATAAACATGATAGATTTTTTGAAAGGCAGATCCGTGAAATGAATAAGGAAGATAATGTTAAATCAGGCCCTCTCAAAACGCAAATGGAAGGGGTCGAAGCTGTTTCCAAGGAAGAAATCGAAGAGATTCTGAAGAAGGTCGACAGGGAATCAAATATCCGGCCGCTTAAAGGCGTTTCGCACTGGATTGTTTACTGCATCGGTGTCGGATGGTCTGTTTTCCAGGTTTATACGGCCGCCTTCGGGCTCCTGCCGGCACAACTTCAGCGTTCCATTCATCTGGCGTTCGCCTTCGCGCTGGCCTATCTACTGTTTCCTTTCCGTTCATCGAAGTCTTCCGGCCAGCTTAAATGGTACAGCTGGATGTTCGCCGCTTTCGCGACCCTGGTCGGTCTGTATATGGGTCTAAACTATATGCGCATAATGGAAGCCGGCGGAGATTACGCAACCGTTGATTATATTTTTGCAGGATTCGGGATTCTTCTTACCCTAGAGGCTGCGAGACGTGTTGTAGGCCTGCCGATCGCCTGCCTTGCATGCTTCTTTCTCATATACGCCTATTTCGGAAGTTATTTCCCAGCCTTCATGGAACATCGCGGATATTCCCTTGAGAGAATAGCTTCCCATATGTACCTCACAACCGAGGGTATACTTGGCATTCCGCTGGGAGTCTGCTCAACATTTATCTATCTGTTTATTCTGTTCGGTTCTTTCCGGGAAAAGACCGGCCTTGGACAGCTTTTCATCGATATTTCAAATGCTATTGCCGGATGGGCTTCGGGCGGTCCGGCCAAGATGGCGGTCATCACCAGCGCTCTGGAAGGAACGGTCTCAGGGAGTTCGGTTGCAAATACGGTGGAATCCGGCAGCCTGACCATCCCTATGATGAAGCGCCTCGGTTATCGCCCGGAGTTTGCAGCGGCAGTGGAAGCTTCCTCTTCAACCGGCGGACAGATTATGCCTCCCATCATGGGCGCAGCCGCATTTATCATGGCTGAATTTCTAAATATGCCCTACCTGCAGATCGCCAAGGCGGCAATAATTCCGGCCTGCCTCTATTTCTTCGGAGTCTTCATGGAGGTGCATTTTGAGGCCAAGCGGCTCAAGCTGCGTGGCTTGAGAAAGGACGAGCTTCCTGTATTTATGGATGTAATGCGCGAACGGGGGCATCTCTTCGTTCCCCTGGTTTCAATCATCGTCTTTCTCAGCATAGGTTTTACACCGCTTTATGCCGCTCTGATGGGCCTTGTGACCTGCGTGGTCGTTGGCGCAATGCGCAAATCAACCAGAATGAGTCTGAGGGAAATCGCAGACGCCTTCGAACTCGGTGCCCGCAATGCGATCGGCGTCGCCCTTGCATGCGCTTCGGCCGGCATCATCATCGGCGTTATCACTCTTACCGGGTTGGGGTTGAAGCTGGCAAATGGCCTGGTGGACCTCGCAGGAGGCAATCTTCTTTTGACCCTGATGTTCACGATGGTTACATCCATTATCCTCGGCATGGGCGCACCTACGACAGCCAATTACATTATAACGTCAACAATTGCGGCTCCCGCCCTCATCCTGCTTAACGTGCACCCTCTGGCAGCACACATGTTCGTTTTCTATTTTGGGATCGTAGCCGATATCACACCGCCGGTTGCCCTGGCAGCATATGCAGGGGCAAGTATTGCAAAGTCCGATCCGTTGAAGACGGGGATTATATCCACGAAGCTGGCAATAGGAGCATTCATAGTTCCATTCATTTTTGTTTATAATCCTGCAATGTTATGGATTAATACAACGTGGGTTGGAATAATCCAGACGCTATTTACGTCATGCATAGGCATGACGGCGATAGGCGCATCGATGATAGGGTTTTTTCTTTCCAAAATGACATGGCTTGAAAGAGGCGTGTTTTTTATCTGCGGCCTGATGTTAATTGATCCCGGACTGACGACAGACATTGCCGGAATTCTTATCCTCGCAATTGGAGTTTATTTCCAGTGGCAGAAAAAGAGAAAAGAAGCCCCGGAAGAGCTTGCCGGAGCGGTTTAAGATAACAAGCCCGTTCTGCCGAACATCTGGTCGAGATTAATTCAGACTTCAAAGTAAAAAAATGATTTTTTTACTTTGAAGTCACCAGTAATAACAACATGACATATTCAATCGACATCAGTTATTTTAAGGAACTTGCCGGGAAAAACCCTGAAGATATCTGCAGGATAGCTTTATGTGATTATGATATAAAGATAAAAGCCTATATATTAACCGTCTGGGGTGAGGATTACGGCATCTATCCTGATGAGTGTAAAATAGCACCCCTCCGTAACAGGAAATCTGATTTAAACACCTTGTTCGGGCTCTTCATTATTTACTATCTTTTAAAATCAAAAGATATAAAAGTCAGCGGGGAATGGATATCTGAAAAGGATATTCCTGGCGGGACTACTTTTTTTCGCGGCCCTCATAAAATTCCAACTCAATTGATTGAACGGCAGTATGAAGAGGATCTTACGGGATTCAAAGATATATGCGAACAGCTTTCAGGAAGCCGGATCGATATGGCAGATGCAGCCTACTCTTTTCAGATAACACCGCGCGTACCGGCAGCGGTTCTTTTCTGGGAAGGTGACGATGAATTTCAGCCTGAATCAAAAATTCTGTTTGACAAAACCATAACCGAACATCTTACACCTGATATCATATTCTGTCTCGCAGTTGAAATTTGTCAAAGAATAAGCGGGATAAAGGAATGAGTAATTTTTTAAATTTACTGGCAGTTGTTTACAAGTTTTCCCCAAAACAATAATAAAAGAGTATAAAAATGAAACTCCAGGATAATGTCAATTGTTTGCTGAAAAACATTGCGGTTTAGGAACATAACAACCATGTCTTCAAGAAAAACCGTCAGTCTTGTGCTTGGCAGCGGATCCTCGCGCGGCTGGGCTCATATAGGAGTCATCGAAGCGCTGGAAGAAGAGAATATCCCCATCGATTACATAGTCGGATGCAGCATCGGTTCCTATGTTGGGGCTCTGTATGCCAGCGGATCTCTGAAAAAGCTGAAAGAATTTGTGATCAGCATGGACGGCAAAAAGGTTTTTTCATATTCCGATCTTATTTTGCCGCGGTTTGGTCTTCTGGATGGGAAAAAAAGGCTGAAAGAGCTCTTTTCAATGCACACAGATGCTAACATATTTTCTGATCTGAAAATACCTGTAATGATGGTTGCCACAGACCTCGAAGCAGGCGACAAAGTTGTTCTGAAATCAGGTAATATTATTGATGCCCTTTTGGCAACCATGTCAATGCCGGGGCTTTTTCCCCCTGCAAGGGTCAATGATCGCTGGCTTGTGGATGGTGGGCTCGTTGATCCTGTCCCTGTCAGTGTTGCCAGAGCAATGGGATCCGATGTCGTTATTGCCGTTGACCTCAACAGCGGGCTTGTCCCGCGCAAAAGAAAGACAGTCCATACAGGCAGGAATCTGGTCACTGATAACGGAATCGAAAAGGAACAGACAGTTAACCATCTAAATTACATAGAAAAAGCAGCTATTAGCTTAAAACACAAGAAGGATGAACTGCTTGGAAGTAATTCATCAAAATTCAACTTGATTGAAACAGTGGTAACTTCAATAAGCATAATGCAGGAGAGGATAACCCGCATAAATCTTGCTGTCGATCCGCCGGATATATTAATACAGCCGCGGATCGGAAAATTAAAGATGATGGACTTCGACAAGGTTGAACATGCTATTGAAGAGGGTTATATCGGACTCATGGAAAAAATTGAAGACATTAAGATGCATCTTGAGGCTTGATGTCATAAAGGAGAATCCTCTTTAAAAACAATGAAACAGGCTCAAAACGTCCGGAAACGATTACTTCGGCCCGCAATCATGATAATAGCGCTCTTATTGGCAGCTATCTCACCCGGGGCCGATATTCCATTTCTTTCCGGGCGCGTAACCGACAACGCGGAAATCTTTACCGATGGCATGCGAAAAAAGCTGACAGAAAGCCTCAAGGCCCACGAAGAAAGTACCGGAAACCAGATCGCTGTACTAACTATCCCGTCCCTTGGGGGCGAGAGCATCGAAGAATATGCCACCTCGGTATTCGGGGCCTGGAAGCTTGGCCGGAAAGGCAAGGACAACGGCGTTCTGGTTATAGTTGTACCCAATGACAGGCGCATGCGAATCGAAGTTGGTTACGGCCTTGAAGGAACGTTAACGGATCTTGTGGCAGGCAGGATCATCCGAAACCTCATGGCACCACGGTTCAAGAATGGAGATTTCGACGGAGGTATCGAGGCCGCCGTAAAGGCCATCATAGGGACACTTGAGGGCCTTGAAGTAACTGATATAAGCGATAATTCACCCCAACTGGCGAATAAATCAACCGGGTTCCAAATCGATGAACCTGACCTCCCCCTCACTCAACGCATCCTCTTCGGGGCTTTCATCTTCGGCATCATCGGATTGTTTACGGTAATCGGCGTCCTTACACCCGGGAGCGGATGGTTTCTTTACTTCTTCCTCATTCCCTTTTGGGCGATGTTTCCAATCATCGTTGTCGGAACAAAGGGCGCGCTCTACCTGCTCATCACCTACGTGATCTGTTTCCCGATTGCAAAGCTTATGATCAGGAAAACCGACTGGTATGAAAAGGCAAATGAATCTTTCCGCACGAAAGGGCAGGCATCTATCGGCGGTTTCATGATCACTTCCGGTGGTTCGGGGGGTTCCTGGAGTTCCGGCAGTTCGGGCAGCTCTGGTTTTTCCGGAGGAGGCGGCTCCTCTGGTGGCGGTGGCTCTTCCGGGAGCTGGTAGAGGAAACGGCGGAGGAGCATATTAATATAAAAAAGGAGGCAGCAATGATACTAATAACCCGTTCGGACTTTGATGGTTTAGGATGTGCAGCACTTCTTAAGGAGATAGGCATTATCAGTGACATCAAATTCGTTCATCCAAAAGACGTTCAGGATGGAAAGATAGCAGTAAATGAAAACAGTATCCTCGCAAATATACCTTATGTCAAAGGGTGCGGCCTTTGGTTTGATCATCACTCAAGTGAAGTGGAAAGACATGCTTATGGCGAATTCAAAGGAGTAAGCGATCCTTCCGCCTTAAGTGCCGCACGGGTTATATACGACTATTATGGCGGAGATCAGAAATTTACAAACCCCTGTTTAAAAGAGCTTGTTGAGGCAGTTGATAAAGCTGATTCAGGCAATTTCACTCCTGATGAAATATTAAACCCCAAAGGATGGGGTCTCCTTTCTTTTATCATGGATCCCCGAACCGGTTTAGGCAGATACAGGGATTACAGAATCAGCAATTATCAATTAATGATGGATATGATTGATTATTGCAGATTTAAAAAAGCCGACGAGATACTGGAAATTGAGGATATCAAAGAAAGAAAAAAGCGCTATTTTGAACAGGATGCCCTTTTTAAGGAGATGGTGAAATCCAACACAACCATAAGAGGAAATGTAATTGTATTAGATTTAAGGAACCAGCAAGAGATATATACAGGGAACCGTTTTGTTCTTTACAGTCTTTATCCAAAACAAAATATTTCCATACAGGTTCTTTGGGGCTTCCAGCGCCAAAATATTGTTATGACCTGTGGTTATAGTATTTTAAATAGAACTTCAAAGTTTGATATTGGTGCGCTTATGTTGAAATACGGTGGAGGCGGTCATAAAAAAGTAGGTACTTGCCAGGTTCCGGTTGATGAAGCGGATAAAATTCTGGAAGATCTTATTCGTCAGATGCAGGAAAGCTGATATAGCTTACTAACAACTTTACAGAGAAAGGATAAATCTTATGACGAACAATGTCCTGATAGTTCTATCGTGTGGAACCGATAATCCCAACCGTACAACCCGCGCTCTTTTCTTTGCCATGGTGGCTCATAAAGAAGGAAAAAATACAGCAATTTTCCTTCTTGATGAAGGGGCTTATATTGCCAAAAAAGGCATGATATCCAATATAAGAGCAGCTACCGGTGACAGCGCTGATGACCATCTCGCTTATCTCCAGGAATACGGTGTTCCTATTTATGTGTGTACCCCTTGCGCAAAATCGAGGCAGATTACGGAAACTGATCTTATTCCCGGGGCAAAAATGGCAACAGGAATGGAAATGATCAAATTAGCATGCGAAAGCACTGTAATAAGCCTTTAAGAAAGATCTGTTCAAATGGATTTTCTCGCGGAATACGGTTATATTGGTCTCTTTCTGGCATCATTCCTGGCCGCAACAATACTTCCTCTTAGTTCAGAGGTTGTGTTAATTTTTTTATTGCTGAACAGCTATGACCCGTTTCTTTCAATTACTGTGGCAACCGCCGGAAATGTATTGGGTTCTGTTGTAAATTATGCTTTGGGATTATGGGGAAGCTTTTTTATAATGAAAAAGCTGTTGCGATTATCTCAGGAGGAAATTTCCAGGTCTGAACAAAGATTTAAAAAATACGGGGTGTTCAGCTTACTTTTCGCCTGGGTCCCGATTATCGGAGATCCATTGACAGTTGCAGCGGGAGTCTTGAAAATAAATATATATGTTTTTTTGAGCCTGGTGACCGCCGGCAAGTTGTTCCGGTATATAATAGTCGGAGTCTCAGTACTGTCTCTATAGTTTTAAGGAAATTAATATTTTATCCGGGAATCATGAATTGATGGGGTCGTAAAAAGTTAATTTTTCACATGAAGGCACAAAGGCACTAAGAAAGACCTATTGAAAACATTCAGGTTCATCTTTGTGTTCTCTGTGATCTTTGTGTGAGAGCGACTTTTTACGAAGGTATCATGAATTGCAAGGCAGGGAGTAAAGATGAAAATAATCAGGCTCTATACAGGCGAAGACGGCGAATCACATTTCGAGGATATTGAGATACCCCTCGAAGAGAGCGGGAAAATAGGAATGCTTTCGAAACTGCAGAAAGCAACCGGCGTCATCTTCCGGGAGACTGCTGATGACTACAACTACGATTGGCACAATGCCCCTCGTCGACAGTACATCATCATGCTGGATGCCGGAGTGGAGATTGAAGTAGGTGACGGGACGAGGCGCATCATCAATCCGGGAGAAATCCTGCTGGCCGAAGATACGACCGGCCACGGCCATATCAGCAGGGCATTGAACAGGAAGCCCCGCAAATCTGTTTTTATAACACTTGAGTAAAATCGCTTTGAATTCTTTTTCGCTCCGTTTAGAGTAAATGTCATTAATATGTTCCGTTTGGGTATGGGTGTGTATGCGAACAATTTGAAATAGCTCCAATCGGAACATTATTCTGACAATCACTATAACCGATTGACCTAAAGCAGATCCCATATCATATGTAATTTTTAATCAAATTCACCATTCCATAACCGTTCAAGAAACAACTGCCAGGGTATCGATTCAATATTTTTTGTCAATTGGCGTGGTTGATTTTCCAGGCAAACAATACAGCATTTTTTTACCGGCCCGTCTTCTAAAAGAGCCTGCAGAGACCTGATATCGCCTTCATGGACACGGGATGAACCCTTAATCTCCAGAGCAAGTTCTTTGTCGCCCAGAATAAAGTCAACTTCACGGCCGGTCGATGTCCGCCAGAAAGATATAGGCCAGTCGGGATTACGATGAGCCTGATAAGCTTTCAATTCCATTAATATAAAATGTTCAAAAGCTTTCCCGAATTCCGGGCTGCCGATTTTTGGCTGGTGCCTGGCAAGGTAATTAGCCACACCCACGTCAAATAAATAAAACTTTTCGGTAATGATCATTCGCCGCTTTCTGGATTTTTTCCACGGCGGTATTCTAAACCCAAGATACGTATCCTCAAGAATATCGAAATAAGTACGGACAACTTTGTGCGAAACCCCTGTTTCACGGGCAATATTCACGTAATTGATAAGTTCGCTGGAAGTTATCGCCGCTACACGTAAAAATTCATTGAATGCCGGGACATTCTGCGTAAGGGCTTCGCTGATAACCTCTTCTTTAAGATAATCGGCAACATAAGAACGCAAATCTTCAACAGGATCAGGTGAAAGGTAGTGGGAAGGAAGCAATCCGGAAATCATAACTCGTTCCAGGCTGAAATCAGTTACTTCCATATATGATAAAGGGGTCATGGTTCTTCGCCAGGCGCGCCCGCCTAACAGATTGGCATGTCCGCGGCGTAATTTGCGCGCGCTGGAACCGGTCAGCAAAAACGACAGGGCTTTATTTTCAATTAGCCAATGGACTTCATCAAGGAGGGGTGGAATTTTCTGAATTTCGTCAATTACAATAAGTCCTTTATGATTCTGGTACCGTTCTCGTAACAAAGCAGGGCGCGAGATATATTCCGCCCAAATATCGGTTTTTAATAAATCAATTATTTCAACCCCGGGAAGATTGTGAGAAATCCAATAACTTTTGCCGACTTTGCGCGGGCCCCACAGAAAGGCGGATTTTCCAGGCGGCAAATTAAGCTCAAACAGTCTTTTGATAATTTTCATAATGGGAGCAAATTATCCGAATATATTTCTATTGTCAAGAAATATTGTGCGTATCATTGTTTACATTCTTCCGGTTGACCAGGTAAATACCCGTACCCACCAGGACAAGCGCCAGTAATAGCGAGTTCGAAATAGCCTCGTTAAGCAATAAGCCGCCTGCCAGTACGCCAAAAAGAGGCGTAAGAAAAGTGAACGATGCAACACGTGAAACCTGATAGTTGCGTATGAGCCAGAACCAGACTAGATATGTGATGAATGCAACCCAGACAGCCTGGTAGGCAAGGCAGAGAGCTATAAGCGGCGTCATCGATACAACTCCCGGTTCACTCATAAGCAGTGACCCTATCGGCAGGACAACAGCGGAAACACCAAGCTGGTAGAGCAGTGTTTTGCTTGGTGCAATCCTGACAAGAGGGCTGGCCTTGATCATGACAGTTACGGCACCCCACAAAACTGCCGCTATGGCTAACATACCGTCACCAATCAGCATTTTATGGGTCGGGGAGATTAATGACTCTTTGAATGCGATGAGAATGCCGGTAAAAGCGCAGCAAAGACCAATAACCTGGACTTTTCCCAGCTGTTCACCCGGAATAAAGAACTGCGAACCTAGTGCAACAACAAAAGGCGACATATACAGAAAAATGACTGCACGTGATGCGTTGGTAAAATTGAGACCAAGGTAGATGAAAACAAATTCCCCCGCGAACAGAAGCCCTATGGCTATACCCCACCATAGTGTGCCATCTTTCTCAAACATTGGTTCCCTGCGCGCCGCCATCCAGATCCAGACAAGAATAGCGGCACAAACTGATCTGATTCCGGATTGCAGTACAGGAGAAACACCCTGGTTGGCTATCTTGATTGTAACCTGCTGCAGGCCCCAGCTTGCGCAAAGTACGGTCAATAAGACAAAAGCTTTAAGATCTAAATTCCGGCTCTTTTTTGTCAATTGAAGCTCCGTCATGTTGTTTTCCAGCCTTTCAGGCTTTTCGCATCCTGAATTTCACGATAAGCGAAATAGTAAACAGAATTGAGCCCAGCGAAGCGAGTGTCGAGATAATGAGCGGCCATCCCCTGTCATTAAGCAGGTACTGGACTACTGCGTAGAAGAAGGCGAAGGAAGAGGAAATGAACCAAAGGCACCAGGAATGAACGGATATGTTTACGCTTGATCGTGTCTGAATAATCTTGATCCACTGCGGCAGGTAGGCAGACAGGGAAATGAATGTCGTGGCAACCTGACACGCATTAGCAACTATTATAACTGAATCCGGTACCATATCGGTTATCCTCTGCCTCCTGTATAGGGCTGTTAATAGGCATGACTTTTTTTCTGATACCCTGAATAAAATACTATTATCCGGGATAAATTGGTATATGTTTTTTGAAAAAACATCTCATGGAAGAAAGAAGTGTCGAGCAAGACTCCTGTATTCAAGGTATCTGCTTTAATCTTCCTATAGAAAGGCCGTGAATCGGTATGATAATATCAGCCATGTTTCTTATTTTCTGGGCCGAATCATAGGCTTTGATGGCATCAATATGAACACCGGGGCAAATTGCCGGTCCATTGGCCGGAAAGTTCTTTTCATTGCAGCAAAATCCTGTGATGACAGCTTTCCCTTTTGAAGTGTTTATGACAACCGACTGCCCACCGACGGAATGACCGGGCGAAAAGATCACTTCAATTCCCTCTTCTATTTCGGCATCCCCGTCAATTTCGACAACATTGACTCCATCAAGAACGTCCGGATAATACCTGTGATCTATATGATGAGGGTTTTTGAGAAAAGCGAGCTCGGCTTTTTGCGCATAAACCACAGCCTTTGAGCATTTATAATCATTCTCGCAGTGGTCATTGTGAAGATGGGTATGGATTATCACATCTATATCTTCCGGTTTAAGATCAAAAGACGAAAGGGCATCTTCAAATTCGAGGATTTTGAATCCGCACTCCTTTTCAACCTCTTCGGATACTACAAACTGTTCAAGGCCGGTATCAACAATAATGTTTTTATCGCTTCCTTTTATATAAAACATGTAGATGGGAAGAATGATCCTTTTCCCGTAATCACGCTGATATGTCATTATGCCCTGGTCGGTTTCATTTATCCCGACCGCAACCGGATGTATCGTGTATTCCCTCACACCTCTCTCCTAGCGCCTTTCACCTAATGCCTTTCGCCTCGCGCCTCATGCCTCATGCCTTCTTCAAGGTCTTCTCTTGTCATTGAAAATATAATTTGAAATAACAACCTTCTGAATTTCAGATGTGCCTTCGTATATTGTCAAAACACGGGCATCCCTGTAAAATCTTTCAACAGGATATTCTTTAATATAGCCGTATCCGCCGTGTATCTGCAGAGCCTTTGCCACGGTCCGGTTGACCATTTCAGATGCATAGAGCTTTGCCATGGATGCCTCGAGAGAGTATTTTTCTCCCCTGTCTTTCGTGGCGGCCGCCGAAAGGGTCAGCTGGCGTGCCGCTTCAAGTTCAGTTGCCATTTCTGCAATCATCCATCGGAGTCCCTGGAATTTTGATATGGTCTGGCCGAATTGCTCACGTTCGGTTGAATATTTTACCGCGGCATCGAGAGCTGCCTGGGCAACTCCGATTGACTGCGCTCCGATTCCTATCCGCCCTCCGTCAAGAGCTGTCATGGCCACCTTAAAGCCATTTCCCTCACCGCCAAGAAGATCCTTCTTGTGAACCCTGCAATTATCAAAAATAAGGTCTGTGGTATCGGAAGCCCTCAGACCCATTTTGTCCTCGGTCTTTCCGACAATAAACCCGGGGGTACCTTTCGCCAGAAGGAAAGCGCTAATTCCCTTATGCTTTTTTGCAGGATCCGTATTTGCAGTAGCTATTGTAAGTCCGGCGTTTTTTCCTGTTGTGATAAAACGTTTTGTGCCGTTTAATACATAGTAGTCCCCGTCTTTCACCGCAGATGTCTTCTGGCTCACAGGATCCGAACCGGCCTGCGGTTCGGTCAGGGCAAAAGCGCCAATGCTTTTCCCTGAAACAAGGGATGGCAGAAACCTTTTTTTCTGGTCCTCCGTCCCAAAGCGGCATATGCTTTCACAGACTATAGAATTGTGAACAGACATAACCACTGCGGTAGATGCGCATGAGTAAGCAATCTCTGAAAGAGCAAGGACATAGCTTACCGTATCTGTGCCGGAACCTCCGTATTCAGGAGGAACCATCATACCCATGAGTCCAAGTTCAGCCATTTTTTCAAAGTTTTCGGCCGGAAACTCCTTCGTTTCATCCCGCTTCATAGCTGTCGGGGCTATAACTTTTCTCGAAAATTCCCGAACCATGTCCTGGATCATGAGTTGTTCATCGGTAAGAAAATATGACATTTTTTACTCCTTTTATATACATATTGGCCTCTGGTTTATAGTTTCTGGTCTCTGGTTTTTCTTTTAACCAGGAACCAGGAACCAGGAACCAAAATATTTCACAAGCCGTCACGGTCCGTAGATAACGACTATCAGCTCCGCCTTTTTTTCCCCGACATTTTTAAGCATATGCCTTATCCCGGAGTTAAAATGCAGTGAGTCGCCTTCTCCCAGCCTGTTGATGTGCTCACCCACTACTACTTCAACACTTCCTTCAAGGACATATACGAATTCTTCCCCCTCGTGATTATAACTAACCCCTTTATGATTTTGCAGAGGATCAACAGTCACCTTGAAGGCTTTCAAATGTTTATTTTCAGCACCGGGGGTGAGTGTTGTGTACGCGTAGTTTTCAGTACGCTTGCTATAGGCTTTAATTCGCTTGCTTAAAGTCGATTCCTGCTCCCTCAAAAAATATCCGGAATCAATTTCAAGGGCCTTTGCAATCTGGAGCAAAGCTCCGACAGGAGGAAAAACCTTGCCTGACTCTATCTTCTTGAGATAATCGATCGAAAAACCCGTTTCATTTGCTATCTGGTCGAGGGATACCTTTTTTTCTTCCCTTACCTTCCGGATTTTCTTGCCGACCTGGACAATTGAAGTTTCTTTCTTTTTCGGCATACAGCCTCCTTATTTGTATTCGTAAAAACCTTTTCCCGTCTTTCTTCCCAGCCATCCGGCTTCAACATATTTCCGAAGAAGAGGACAGGGCCTGTATTTTGAATCCTTAAATCCGTTATAAAGAGTCTCCATTATGGCAAGGCAGGTATCAAGCCCTATCAGGTCAGCAAGAGCAAGAGGTCCCATGGGATGATTCATTCCCAGTTTCATAACGGTATCAATATCCTCTTTAGTGCCTACGCTATGATAGAGACAGTAGACCGCTTCGTTAATCATTGGCATAAGTATCCTGTTTGCTATAAAGCCGGGATAATCGTTTGCCAGAGCAGGGGTTTTCCCGAATTTTACTGAAAGATCCCAGGTAAGTTTAAATGTTTCGTCGGAAGTGGTAATTCCGCGTATGACTTCAACAAGTTTCATGACAGGCACAGGATTCATGAAATGCATGCCGATCACTTTATCGGGCCTCTTTGTCTGTGAGGCAATTCTTCCTATGGGAATGGAAGATGTATTTGTTGAAAGTATCACATGCGAAGGGCATATGGAATCGAGATCTTTAAAAATCTGAAATTTCAGCTGTTCATTTTCCGTGGCAGCTTCAACAACAAAATCGGCACCGGCCATGTCTTTTAAATCGGTGCTGGTCTTAATGCGTTTTAAAACAGCGTTTTTCTCCTCTGCCGTCATCTTTCCCTTTTCAACATTCCGGGCAAGATTTTTTGTTATCGTATCAAGACCGCGCCTGACGAATTCATCCTTGATATCGTTCATTATAACTTCAAGGCCGCTCATTGCTGCAACCTGAGCGATGCCGTTTCCCATCTGGCCAGCCCCGATAACACCGAATTTTCTTATTTCCATTTGCGTCTCCTTAATGATCTGTTATTGTTCGACGGCTTCGTAAAAGTCATATGTGAACGGATTTGAGATTTTTGGGAAATAGATTTTTAAATTACTGAGCGTTAAAAATCACAAGCTGTTTGAGGGCGTTAGCCCGAGTTCTTGTGATTTAGTGAAGTGGTTTAAAAATCCCCAAAAAGCTCATTAAGTGAGCATATTTGGACTTTTTACGAACACATCATGCTTCATTATCTTTTAATTATCAAAGCAACTGCCTCTCCCCCTCCAAGGCAGAGGGAAGCAAGACCTGCTTTTTTGTCCTGTTTTATCATTTCATGCAAAAGCGTGACAAGCAAACGGCACCCGCTTGCACCGATGGGATGACCGATTGCAACACTTCCTCCGTTAACATTTACCTTTGAAGGATCAAGGCCGAGTTCGCGAAGTACTGCAACGGTTGAACCGCTGAAAGCCTCGTTGATTTCATAAAGATCGATATCCTCCTTTGAAAGCCCCTCTTTCGCAAGGCATTTGGGGATTGCCCATATAGGAGCCACAAGTACATACTTCATGTCGATGCCGTATGAAGCCTGCGCCCCTATTCTTGCCATTATCCTGCACCCGAGCTTCTCGGCCTTCTCTTCAGACATAACGACAACAGCGGCAGCCCCATCGCTTATTATTGAAGCATTCCCGGCTGTTCCAACACCCTCTTTTTTAAAGGCCGGTTTCATTTTTGCCAGGATTTCATAATCCGTATCCTGGGGACATTCATCATTTTCGAAAATTGTTGCGCCTTTTCTTCCGGCAACTTCGACGGGAACAATTTCGTCTTTGAACCGGCCCGAAGCAACGGCATTAATTGACCTCCGGTAAGATTCTGCCGCGTACCTGTCCTGATCTTCCCGGCTGATTCCGTATTTTTCCGAGCAGAGTTCATTCGACATTCCCATATGAAAATCATTTACATTGTCCCAGAGTCCGTCATGCAGCATATGATCCTGCAGCTTTCCCGGCCCCATGCGATAGCCGAATCTTGCCTTTTCAAGGAAGTATGGAGCCATGCTCATGTTTTCCATTCCGCCCGCAACCACAACTTCGGCATCCCCGGTCTGAATCGCCTGTGCTGCGAGCATAACGGCTTTCAACGCGGAACCGCACACTTTATTTATAGTGATACACTCAGCCTCCCATGGCATCTTTGCCATTACAGCGGCCTGCTTGGCAGGATTCTGACCGTAGCCGCATGGTAGAACCATGCCCATTATCACTTCGTTAACATCCTTTTTCTCGATGCCCGCCCTTTTCACAGCTTCCTCTATTACTATGGAGCCGAGCTTTGTGGCTCCGACATTTCCAAGGGTCCCGTTGAAACTCCCGAGAGGTGTTCTCACGGCACTAACTATTACAGCTTCTTTCATATCCTGTTTTCTCCTTTATAAATCGTACTTCGAAGATCGTACATCGTACATCGAATATCGAAATTCGTTGATGGTGGTTCGTCAGTCGATTAACTATCCATGACATTACCACTTGAACCCCAGACTCCTTGACCCCTTGAACCCAACCTTTACATATTCCTTCTGTATTTGCCGCCAACATCATACAGGGCCTGGGTAATCTGCCCCAGCGAACAGGTCCTCACAGTATTCATGAGTTCGGCAAATATATTTTCTCCTGACAGGGCAACCTTCTGCATTCTTTTCAACGCCTCAGGAGCTTTATCCGCATTCCTTGTTTTGAATTCCTCAAGCCGGAAGAGCTGCGCCTCTTTTTCGCTCTCCGAGGCCCTCGCAAGTTCGACGCAATCCGACATCTCTTCAGGATCAACATCAGGATCACGGAAGGTATTAACGCCAATAATCGGATATTCACCCGTGTGTTTTAAAGTTTCGTAGTAAATAGACTCTTCCTGAATCCTGTTTCGCTGGTACCCGGTTTCCATTGCGCCGAGAACACCGCCGCGCTCAGTGATCCTGTCAAATTCCGCAAGGACGGCCTCCTCTACAAGATCGGTCAGTTCCTCGACTATAAAGCTCCCCTGGTTCATATTCTCGTTATTTGCAAGCCCCCATTCCTTGTTTATTATAAGCTGGATTGCAAGCGCCCGTCTCACGGATTCCGAGCTCGGAGTGGTTATTGCTTCATCAAACGCGTTCGTATGAAGACTGTTGCAGTTGTCATACACGGCACAAAGGCCCTGCAGCGTTGTTCTGATGTCATTAAACTGGATATCCTGACTGTGAAGCGATCTCCCCGAAGTCTGTATGTGGTATTTAAGCATCTGCGAACGTTCAGACCCCTTGTATTTCTCCCGCATCGCAACAGCCCATATTCTTCTCGCAACCCTTCCTATGACTGTGTACTCGGGATCCATTCCGTTTGAAAAAAAGAAAGAAAGGTTTGGCACAAAGCTGTCAAGCGGCATGCCTCTCGACAGATAATATTCAACATAGGTAAACCCGTTTGCCAGTGTCAGGGCAAGCTGGGTAATGGGATTTGCGCCCGCCTCGGCTATATGATAACCGGAAATGGAAACAGAATAGAAATTCCGGACATTGTTTTTAATAAAATATTCCTGGATATCTCCCATCATCTTCAGGGCAAACTCTATGGAGAAAATGCAGCTGTTTTGCCCCTGATCTTCCTTTAAAATATCAGCCTGGACAGTACCCCTGACATTTGAGAGCACTATTGAACGTATACCATGGCATTCTTTTTCGTCAGGATCTCTCCCTTTTTCATTTCTGAACTTGTCTATCTGCTGATCTATGGCGGCATTTAAAAACATCGCAAGCATAATGGGCGCCGGCCCGTTTATCGTCATCGATACCGACGTATTGGGCGCGCAAAGCTCGAATCCGTCATACAGCATCTTGACATTATCGAGTGAACAGACGCTTACTCCCGAAGTACCAACCTTCCCGTAAATATCAGGTCGCCTGTCCGGATCATTCCCGAAAAGGGTCACGGAATCAAAAGCCGTTGAAAGCCGTTTTGCATCATAGTTTGCTGAAAGCAGCTTAAACCTGTTATTGGTCCTTGCCGGGTCACCTTCTCCTGCAAACATTCGGGTTGGATCTTCGTCAACCCGTTTAAGCGGAAAAACACCGGCCGTAAAGGGGAATTGTCCGGGAACATTCTCCTCCCTCATCCATCTCAGTATTTCTCCCGGATCCATGAACTTTGGCAGGGAAATCTTTGGAATCTTCTGGTGCGAAAGAGAGAGCGTATAAAGTGGAAGCCTTATTTCTTTATTTCTGACCCTGTATACAAAGTCATCCCCTGAATAACTCTTTTTAATCTCATCCCAATCGGCCAGAACATTTTTTGTCTCTTCCGAAAGCTGTTTATCCGCTCCTGCTATTTCTTCCTTTAATCTTGAAAGAATTGCGCCCGTGCTCTCTTTTTTTTCTGTCTCACTACCTACAATCTTTTCTGTCTCTTCGAGGTGCCACAATTTCCTGACTGCCCCGGACTGCTCTTTTGTCTCCCTGTGGTAGTTCCTCAGCATATCTGCAATTTCAGATAGATATCGCGTTCGCTCCGGGGGAATAATAATCGTCTTGGATGACGATTTTTTCCGGTCAGGACGGGAAAGCTCTGAAATCAGTTTTATTCCCTTTTTTTCAAAGACTTTGTCTAAAATCTCATGATACAATGCCGTAACGCCATCATCATTAAACTTTGATGCTATCGTTCCGAAGACAGGCATTTCATCAAGCTGTTTTTCCCAGGCTTTTCTGTTCCGCTGAACCTGCTTGCTCACGTCACGAAGGGCGTCTTCGCCTCCACGTTTTTCAAACTTGTTGATGACAACAAGATCGGCAAAATCAAGCATATCTATTTTTTCAAGCTGCGAGGCCGCACCGAACTCGCTTGTCATAACGTAAATTGATACGTCCACAAGATCAATTATCTTTGAATCGCCCTGCCCGATACCCGCCGTTTCAACAACCGCAATATCAAATCCGGCAGCTTTCACGACATCGATAACCTCCGGAAGAGCTTCAGGAATTACCGTATCCGACATGCGGGTTGCAATCGACCGCATATACACCCCTGGCCTGCCGATTGCGTTCATACGTATCCTGTCCCCCAGCAAAGCCCCCCCTGACTTTCTGCGGGACGGGTCACAGCTTATTATTGCAACTTTGATTTCCGGAATGTCGCGCATGAGCCGCAGGATTATCTCGTCGGTAAGAGATGATTTTCCGGCCCCGCCGGTTCCGGTAATGCCTATAACCGGGACCTTGCTCTTTCTGCCTTCGGAAAGCAGCGGGGTAAAATCGGAGATGTTTCCGTTGTTTTTTGCAAGTTCAACTGCCGTTATAAGATGTGCAATCTTCAGTTTGTTGTCCGGAGAAAGGCCGGTAATATCAACTTTCTTCTCATCAACAGTCGGAAAGTCAAGCATCTCCACCATATGGTTGATGATTCCCTGGAGTCCGAGCCTGGCCCCGTCTTCCGGCGAGTATATCTTCGCAACTCCGTACGCTTCCAGTTCCCTGCTTTCGTTCGGAACGATGACTCCGCCGCCTCCGCCGAATACCTTGATATGGGAAGCTCCGTTATCACGGAGAAGATCTAACATGTATTTAAAGAACTCCATGTGTCCGCCCTGATAACTGGAAACGGCTACTCCCTGAACATCTTCCTGAATGGCTGCTTCGACAATCTCTTCTACCGACCGGTTGTGTCCGAGATGTATTACTTCAACTCCTGTATCCTGAAGTATTCTGCGCATTATATTTATGGACACATCATGGCCGTCAAAAAGAGATGTTGCTGTAACTATCCTTATATTATGCCTGGGCTTATAGACATTTACTTCAACGCTCATGCGCCCTCCTTTAATAGTGCCTGGTTCTTTTTTTGTCCTGAGATGCTGAGGATGAATTCGGTTTGATACTCAATATAATCTTCAAGAGTGTAATGGCGGGCAAGAAACCACCGCCTGAATGTCCACATGTGTCCAAGAACGGATATGTTGTGGGCGGCAAGCTCTATCGCCCTTTCATCGAGAGGGGCAATGTGCCCCTGTGAGACAAGGCGGGCAATAGCCTCAACAAAGAGGCCTGTTATCCTGAGTTCATTCTCCAACACTTTCTTTTGCCACTGGAGCGGAAGGGACTGTGTTTCCTGATAAATAAGGAGTATAAAATCACTCATTTTATTACAAACCATGAAATATTCTCTGATAATATCAGCAAGGGCGTCCCTTCCTCCCGATGATTTTGCCATTACATCGGTTACCCTTTTTTCCACCTCGACATGAATTGAATCGCAAACGAGATAGAGAATATCTTCTTTTGACGCTATATATTCATAAAGAGATCCTATTGAAACACCTGCGGCCTTCGCAATCTGCCTTGTCGATGTTTTATGAAAACCCTTATCAATGAAAAGCTTAACGGCGGCTTCGGCAATCTGCCGCCGTCTTTTTTCAACAAGGTCAAGATTCTTTACCTGGGTCGGAATATCTTTTGTTCTTTGAAGTTCCTGCATAATCTCCGGTAGCCCGTTTATGCCTCATTGCGGAAAAAATCAATAAATTAGAGATCCGAGCGAGCGCTCACTCATGGGTTGATATCATGCATCATTTTTACTTGTCAAGATGTAAGATATTCTTCTCCTCAACCCGCTTTAAAAGGAAATATATCGACCCAATATAACATATAATATATTGTATTTATGATCTATATTGTTTTTTATTGAATAATTTGCCACACCGGTTAATATCCAAAAAAAATATTGACAATAATGAACCTGTGAGGATAAACTGAATGAAAACTTACCGAGCGCTCACTCATATTTTTTTATATTCAATATTTGGGCATAAAGTCCGCTTATTTTACGAAGTTATTAAAACTCATGGAGGTTGGAGGTATTGCTATGACGGAAGAACAGGTTCTCCTGGCAGAAGAAAAAGAGGGTATAATGACACTTACTTTAAACCGTCCCCAGGCAATGAATTCTTTAAATTTCAGCATGCTGCATTCTTTGAGGGAGCAGGTGGAAGCTTTGAGATTCAGATCCGATATAAGAGTTGTCATTATCACGGGATCGGGAGATAAGGCATTCTGCTCGGGAGCAGATCTGAAGGAGCGTGTAACATTGAGCCCTGTGCAGGTAAAGGAATATATTTTTACGATAAGAAATCTCTTTACTTCGATAGAACTTTTAAATAAGCCTGTGATAGCCGGTGTAAACGGCGTAGCGCTTGGGGGAGGTACCGAACTTGCCCTGGCATCAGATATCCGCATAGCATCCACAAATGCCACCATGGGACTCACAGAAACGCGCCTTGCTATTATCCCGGGAGCAGGTGGAACCCAGAGGCTTCCAAGGCTGGTTGGCCGGGGCAAAGCAAAAGAGTTGATATTCACCGGGAAGAGAATTGATGCACAGGAAGCTCTGTCTATAGGGCTTGTCAATAAAATCTGCGAAAAGGATGACCTTGTAAAAGAATGTATGCTGATGGCTGCCATGATATGCGAAACAGGCCCCATAGCAATAGAGCAGGCAAAATATGCAATAAATTTCGGGATTGAAACCGATATTCAGACCGGCCTTGCAATAGAATCGAATGCCTACTGGGTGACAATACCGACGGAAGACCGTCTTGAAGGACTTGCGGCTTTTCGCGAAAAAAGAAAACCGGTATACAAGGGAAAATAAAACAAGAAGGGCTCAAGGATTCAAGGATCCGGGTGTTCAAGTGAAAAGAAAATATTTGACCACATTACTTAATAACTTTTAGGAGGACGAAGATGGCGCTTATGAATTATCCGAAAAAGGTTGTACTGGGAGACATAACCGTAAGAGATGGTTTCCAGCATGAAGAAAAGTTTATTCCGACTGATGCAAAGGTCTGGGTTGCGGAACAGCTTCTGCTCGCCGGTTTTAAAAGAATCGAAGTCACAAACTACGGAAACCCGACAGGCATGCCGCAGTTTAAGGATGCCGATGCGGTGATGAAACGCCTTCGCGGAAGCAAAAAAGCGGGGCATCTTTTGAAGGATGCTGAAATCACGACCATAACTATCAGGGAAAAAGCGGTTGATAGAGCTATTATTGCCAAAAAGGAAGGTTACGGCCCCGACAGGATACTTTTCATGGTCTCAACAAGTGAGGCTCATCACAAGAAAAATTCCGGATTGTCCCTCGCCGAGTACTGGAAGATGTGCGCAGATTATATTCCCAAGGCTCATGAAGCCGGAATTAAAGTCTGCGGAACGGTCAGCACAATATGGGGCTGTCCCATAGCAGGTCCGACCGAGCTGAAAGATGCCGTTGCTTTTACTAAACGTTGGCTCGATATCGGAGCAGACGACATAGAACATGCAGATCATGACGGTTCGGCCGCGCCGAACAAGGTTTTTGAGTATTTTTCCATGATCCTTGATGAAATTCCGGATAAATCAAAGCATATCGCTCATTTCCATACAACAAGAGGATGGGGCCTTGCCAATGTACTCGCTGCCCTTCAGGCCGGAATCACCCATTTTGAATCCACAATCGGCGCAATAGGCGGCCAGCCGGCAAATTTTGTGGACGGCGTCCCCGTGGCAGGAACAGGCGCATACTATTATTCCGACCCGTCAATCACGGGGCTCGTATCAACCGAAGATATGGTCGTGATGATGGATGAAATGGGCATCGATACCGGCATTAATGTTGACAAGCTTCTGGACATCGGGAGGATGACCGAAAGGATAGTCGGAAGGCGTCTTCGATCCGAATGCGCTCATACAGGAAGAATTCCAAAGGAGCTGACCGGACGGAAATAACAGGAGATATCTCGATGCCTGACAGAATTGATTCGATACAGGACCTTGACCACGAACAGACGGCCCGCCTGATCATCGACATGTTCCACCGAATAATAGTTCATTATGCCCTGTGGTACACCGAAATCAGGCACCAGATGGGCACGGAAAGGGCGCTCGAAGCTCTGAAGACAGCATCTGAAAGAGGCTATGAAATCCAGATGAAGAGGCTGGGGAAAGTCCTTGGCTTTGAAATGAAGGACGGTATACCTCTCCCCATGCTGAACATGTCTAAAGAGAAGCTGTCCGACCTTATGGATTGCGCTGCCGCGAACTGGATTGCAAATGACGGTGTCTGGTTCCAGGCAGTTGAATTTACAAACGGGATGATAGATGCCAAACGGTGCAATGATACCTGCTGGGCGCACTTCTCACCCTTTGAAGCGTGGACTATAAGGAGATTTTTAAATCTTCCCGATAACCCTGGACTTGAGGGCCTCAAAAGAGCCCTCAATTTCCGCATATACGCCCGGCTGAACACACAGTCTGTAGTCGATGACACTCCGAACAGTTTTATCTTCCGGATGAATGAATGCCGCGTTCAGTCTGCAAGAAAACGGAAAGGGCTTGATGATTATCCGTGCAAATCGGGAGGCATGGTCGAATATACTTACTTTGCAAGAAGCATTGATCCCAGAATCATTACAGAATGCGTCGGTTGTCCCCCGGACAAACATCCTGACGACTGGTTCTGCGCATGGCGGTTCATACTAAAAGAATAGGGTTCAAGGGGTCAAGGATTCGAGGATTCGAGTGAAAAATTCGCCTGAAGCTGAAAGCCCTTATCAAGTCGTTAGAAAACACACTTGAACCCTCGGACCCTTGAACCGCAATAGCGAACGCATTCCCCGTAGCTTGCTACGGGGTTAGTGAGCGAATCAAAAACGGAAAGAAAGTCCTTACGGTCGAAGATTCCCCGTACTTGCTACGGGGAGCTTCAATCCTTGACCCCTTTAGGTCCTATTACTCCAGCTTATATTTGCCGATTCTGTCATTGTGCAGGCTTCCAAGGTAAAGATACCCGTCATGCTCTCTTGCGCAGGTAATCTCTTTAAGATGTTCGCCTGTCGGCTCCTGCAAACTTCCGGTGATTATACCGTCTTCATTGATGGCAAGCACAAAGCCGTACGGTTTGGGTTTAGGCCACAAAAATTTTGGAAGCCTTGAAACAATCTTTTTTACAAAAGGGCTTGGATGCATCATGTCCATCTGGTCGTTTCTCACGGTAAACAGAGCAAGCCAGAAAGTGCCCCTGCGGTTGGAAGTAATATTGTCCGGAAAACCGGGCAGGTTGTCCAAAAACGTATCGGCTTTTCCGGCCTTAGGCCCTTTGAGCCAGTAGCGCTGGATACGATACCTGTATGTCTCATTCACAAGAACGAAATCCTCATTCTGTGAAAGGGCGACCCCGTTTGAAAAATAAAGATCCCGGAGCAGAACGTCTGTTATCTTATTGTTCGGGTTGTATCTTAAAAAACGTCCGTTAGGCCTTGATTCCAAAAGGTCGAAAAGATATTCGTTCTGCTGGTATTTATAACTCGCATCCGTAAAATAGATCATGCCGTCCGAGGCAATGTCGAGGTGATCCGTGAACTTAAAGGGAATACCTTCCGCCTCTTTTGTGAGAAGAGTAATTTTTCCGGAAGTGTCAAGCGAAAGAAGCCCATTGTAAGCATCTGCCACTATGAGATTGCTCTTGCCATCAAAAGCAAGCCCGAGAGGGCGGCCTCCTGTTTCGGCAAAAGTTTCGATGCCGCCGTCTTTTAATATCCGGACAATTTTTCCATCCTGGGTTCCTCCATATATCCTGCCTTCAGAATCTACCACAACATCTTCAGGGCCATTGATTTTGCCCTTCGCAATAAGTTCGGCTTTTGATAGCTCATTGTTTTGCGCAAGAACTCCCGTCATATCAGGCTTTTTTGCCGGTTTATATGCTGCGGGGTCAATCCTTGTCGGCCAGAATAAAAGATATAAAATAATCGCGGCAATAATCACCACCAGAATCATAATATACTTTTTCATATTCCTCTCCCTTGAGGTTCCTGGTTTATGGTTTCTGGTTCCTGGTTAAAAGAGATCGCTATGCAAAGGTTTCTTATCAGTGGGCTTCGGCCCAGTTATTACCTGACGCAATATTTACCTTGAGCGGAACCTTCAGGTCCCAGACTCCTTCCATTGTTTCTTTGACAAGCCTGCTCACCGCATCAAGTTCATGAGGCGGCACTTCAAAAACAAGCTCATCGTGCACAGAGAGCAGCATTGCAGTCCTGAATTTCTTTTCAGCCAGCGCCCTGTCAATATTTATCATCGCGACCTTTATGAGGTCGGCGGCAGTTCCCTGGATCGGCGTGTTCACTGCAATGCGTTCTGCGGCAGCGCGGACTATCTTGTTGGAGCTGTCAATATCAGTAAGTAGCCTGATGCGCCCGAGGAGCGTTCCTGTCTTTTTATTCCCGTGAGCTTCCTCAATCGTCTTTTCAATAAATTCTTTTACGCCCTTGTATCTTGCAAAATAGTTTTCGATATAGGTCTGGGCCATCTTCTGGCTTATGCCAAGCTCTTTTGAAAGGCTGAAGGCACCCATGCCGTATATTATGCTGAAATTTATAATTTTTGCCTGCCTTCTCAGCTCGGAGGTAATAAACTCCGGAAAAACCCGGAACACCTCGGTAGCCGTTCTGGTATGAATATCTTCATCGTCTGAAAAAGCCTTTATCAGGATTTTATCATCCGAGCAGTGGGCAAGAATTCTCAGCTCTATCTGGGAATAATCGGCTGAAAGAAGGTGCCACCCTTTTTCAGGTATGAAAGCGCTTCTTATCTCTTTACCCTCATCTGTTTTAATAGGAATATTCTGAAGATTCGGGTCTGAACTGCTGAGCCTCCCTGTTGCAGTTACGGTCTGGTTAAATGATGAGTGTATGCGTCCTGTTTCCTGGTCTGCAATTTCAAGCAGCGCGTCCGCGTATGTTGATTTAAGTTTTGAAAGAGTCCTGTGTCTTAATATAAGCGCAGGAAGTTCATGCATGCGGGATAGCTCGGTAAGCACGTCCACATCAGTTGAATATCCCGTCTTTTTTTTCGTCTTCTTCATGACAGGAAGCGACAGTTTTTCAAAAAGGACCTCTCCTAACTGCTGTGGAGATTTAATATTGAAAGTCATTCCCGCAAGTGAATAAATCCCGCCTTCAAGCTCATCTATCTGCTGTTCAAAATGTTTGGAAAGCTCACGAAGCCTTTGTCTGTCAACACATATGCCTTTCATTTCCATCTTCATAAGGACAGGAATAAGGGGCATTTCGACATTTTCAAAAAGATCTTTGACTCCGATTTCACCAAGTTTTGGCAAAAGAACATCATGCGCAAGAAGAGTTATGTCGGCATCCTCGCATGCATAAGATACCGCCTTTTCTAAAGGTACACCCGCGAAACCGTCCTCCGGCTTTTTTTTCCCCACTGTCTCTTCAAAGGTGATTTTTCTATGGCCGAGAAAATCAAGGGCTATCTGGTCAAGGTTATGGGCGCGTTTTGAAGGATTGATAAGATAGGATGCCACCATCGTATCAAAAGAGACTCCGGCAAGCACAATTCCATGAAGTTTCAGAACTATCCAGTCATACTTTATGTTCTGGCCTATTTTCTTTATACCCGGATTTTCAAAAACACCTTTGAGCCGTCCCAGTACTTCATTAAGATCAAGCTGCCCGGGAACACCTTCATAATCATGGGCAAGTGGAATATAAAATGCCTCGTGTGGTTTTAAAGAAACCGATATTCCAACGAGTTTGGCTTTAATAGGATTCTCGGATGTGGTTTCGGTATCGACGGCAAAGTAATCAGCCGATTCAAGTCGTAAAATAAGGGAAGAAAGGCTTCCCATATCCGTAATCAGACTGTATTCCTTTTCCGAAAGATCTGATTGTATGGACACGCTCTGCTGAAGCTGCCTGAACTCAAGCTCCTGAAACAACTCTGATAATCTTTGGTTATCAGGCTTTTGAAAAAGAAAGGAATCCAGGTCGAAATCAAAAGGGACCATGGTATTTATTTCAACAAGCCGCCTGCTTAACAACGCCTGATCTTTAAACAAAACAAGGTTTTCCTGCTGCTTTTTCTTTGTGATTGAATCGATATTATTGAAAAGATTTTCAATGCTTCCAAAATTTTTAATAAGATCAAGAGCTGTTTTGGGACCTATTCCCGGAACCCCCGGAACATTATCTGAAGTATCCCCCGAAAGCCCCATGACATCAATAATCTGGCGCGGCTCAATCCCATATTCTTCAACAACTCTGTTTTTATCCGTGATCTTGTCTTTCATCGGATCCCAGATAATAACCTTATCGGTCACAAGCTGAAGAAAATCCTTGTCTCCCGTCACCATTACCACGGAATAGCCGGAATCTTCCGCTTTGCCCGCGAGGGTTCCTATAAGATCATCCGCTTCAAATCCGGGCATTTCAATTACGGAAAGGTTAAAAGCCCTCGTTATCTCTTTGATGTAGGGAATCTGAACCTGCAGGTCTTCAGGCATCGGCGGACGGGTGGCTTTGTAGTCTTTGAAAAGGTCATGCCGGAATGTCGGGCCTTTGGAATCAAAAACCATAACAACGTATTTCGGACCCCAGTCCTCAATTAGTTTGATCAGAATCCTGGCAAAGCCAAAGATAGCGTTTGTCGGGAGTCCTTTGGAATTTGAAAGGCCTCTTATGGCATGGTATGCACGGTAGATATATGCGCTTCCATCAATAAGAAAAAGTGTTTTATCAGGAAACTCAGGTTTTTTTCCCACAGTAATTCCAGTATTTAAAGTCCGAGTTCATCTGCAATTTCAGACATCGCCTTTATGCTTATCGACACAAACTCTTCGATAGGAATGCCTATTTTCTCACACTCCATTATTCTTTCCCTGCTCACGGCACGGGCAAAATGGGGGGTTTTCATCCTTTTTGTAACAGAACTTACTTTAACGCTTGAAATTTTTTTGTCGGGATACACAAGGGCTGTTGCCACAACCATGCCTGTTATGCTTTCCGCACATGCAAGGGAGTGCTCGAAAATTGTCGATCGCGACAGGCCCAGACCTTCCGCGTTATGCATCTTTATGACATCCGCTATTTCAGGAGAGACTCTTTTTTCTTCAAGCATTTTCGCGGAAACCGCTCCGTGGCTGGCTGAATCCTCACCTGTAATCTCGTAATCGAGATCATGAAGAAGGCCCGCGATTCCCCACAGTTCCCGGTCTTTTTCAAATTTTGCGGCAAGCGCCCTCATGATAGCTTCAGATGCGATGCAGTGAGCGACAAGCTTTTCATTTTTAAGATGCTCCCTTAAAAGCAGAAGGGCATCTTCTCTTGTAATTCCGGCTCCAAAATCATTTGACATGTTACTGCTCCTGAAAAAAATTCATATAAGAATTAATGTTGCATCAGGCATTTTTGAACTATCACAAAAGCCCATATATAACGACGGAAATCAGCGGGAGCGCACCGTTTACTCAATCCGCTGCGTGGCATTTCAGACTTACAGGATTTTCAATTGCCGTTTCAAATCCCGATAGTAATTTTCATGGGGGCCGATCATGATCAGTTCCAGATCCTCACCAACTTTTCGATATGCAAGCAGGTACTGCATTGTTTTTAGCTTAAACTTATGAACAAATATTCCCTGCAGATCACCTTTCTTTTCCTCCCCAACACTTGGATCATCGGCAATACTTCTTACTTCCCGATCCAGGGCGTCCTTCTCCGGCTCCGACATCTTCTTTACTTTATTCTTAAACGACCTCGACTGGTAAATTCTCATAAGGCTCTATCCAAAAGTGTATTCGGTCTTCTCGCCCTGTTCTAACTCGTCCATCCCAATCAAGATTTCCTTAATGAGGGAGTATGTCAAATCAGGATTCTCTTCCGCACATTTGCCCATGCGTGCCCAATGTTCAATCTGACCGGCCAAAGATCTGTGGTCAATCCGCCCATATTTTTTCGCCTCATCTACAAGTTTTTCGGATATTCTTACTGCTGTAGCCATAATTGTTCCTCCGGATATCTTTGTTGCAATATACTCCCATCATGCATCTAATAATTGTATAATGCAACCAATAATTGTATTATCATTCTTACTGTCTTCTGGGGTCAGGCCCTGTTGCAGTGTGGGAAAAACCGCCCCGGGTTCCCGGTCGAGTGTGAAACGCCTTGTTAAACCTTCAGCATTATACAAGGTGGTGGATTAGAAAGCCTTGCCTTCTCTGATAGCTTTCAATGCACCTTCATAATTTTCACGTACATTTCCGATAAGTTCTATGATTTCGTCCGAGGCGCCATTTTGTTTCACAATGTTGTCAATAAGGAGGAGAAGGGGTTTCATCTGATTTAGCGCCCTTACGCATTCCCAACTCATTGCCTCATCAATATGGAACAACATCCTATCTGAGCCTTCAAAACCAAATTCTTCTACCACTTGATCTCGTAATAACATCCATGCACCTTGGAGGTCGGATATTGCAGTTTTTAAGTATCCAGTTTCTTCTTGTTCAAAGCTCATATGTGGAATTCACCTTGAGGTTTAATAAATTATGAATTTCGGGTTGGTCCGACCTAACCTCAAATCTCACCCCATGCCGCACAGCTACGCTGCGCTTCACGGCGTCAGTCTTAATGCGGTTGATGTGATTTCTTTTAGTTTTTCTTTAAATATTTCAAGCGGATGCTTATAATCTATAGCACTTAAAATAATTTGATTCAATTCGTGGTTTAATTTGTAAACATCGGTTCTTGCCAAACCTCCCTCTTCGTGAACAATGTATTCAAGTAGATTTTTTTGCTCATTCATTGTGCCAAGAACACTCCGATTATTTGTTTTTTCGTATTTAATGTTTTCGGATTCAAATAGAATACCTTCGATTTGGCGCTGAGAAATTTTTTCATGCAGTAAATTTTTAAACAGGTATTGCCCAAATACGAAATGAAACGATTCAAAATCTTGCCTTTTAAGTGAAGGAATAAAGAGTGCGTATCGTGTTATATCGTTTGATATTAATACGCACTTATGCCTTTCAATATAAAATACATTCCCGTGCCAACTCCAAAACGGATTTTCCCCGGATTTCTCTTCCGTTGGCTTTTTCTTTAATTCAGTAAGTAATTTCTGAGTGCAGTGTACTATCAAGTTTTTTATTCCTTTAGAATATAAAGCGGAAATCAGAACCCTCAGGGGTCGGGCCAAGCTATAGCTGGCCTTTTCTGGCCCGATATCACTCTTCCAGACCCCATCTTCTTTCAGCACACTAGTCCAGATCCAACTTAGCTTTGCACTGATTACATATTACAACGCCCCGGAAAACTTTATTGCCGCATTCGGGACAAAAATAGCGGGCTTCTTCATCCTGAATCCACTTTTCAGTCCCGACCTCTCTCCAATACGGAATAGCCCGCAAAATTACCCTTTTACCAACAGTCATTGGGAAATTTTCAATATGTTTACATGGAAATTCGTCGCACTCGTGACATCCGGAATACCCTTTTTCTTTTGTGCAGTCCCTGATCTCACACTGCCTGCAGTGCATAAAAAGATCATCCGATAAGCACCCGCGGCATCGTATATCTTCTGCTGAAATATTTTCACTGTTAGGAAGAGTGCCCTTGCCGAGAACTTTTCCCTTGTAAACCTCAACTAACCGCTCCTTGAATTTTTGATTATTATCACAGTGTGCCATATAAATTGCACAGACTCCGCAGTAAAGTCCGCAAGGAGAAATAAAATCCGGATTTATATCCACAATTCTAATTTCTTTCTATTTATCATTTTCGCACACTACAATGTCATAACATAGAAATGCACCGGTTCATACGGTGCATTTCTATGTCAGAATAAGTGTTTTGTCTACAGTACTCTCAACTAACAAAGAATCCGTTTTCATCAACTTTTTAATCTGTCTCGACTAACTCCTTGCAACTCCCGCAACGCCTGGCGCCGCGAAAGAGCTGGTCATTGCAATGAGGGCATCTGTATCGATTTTCCTCTTCTTCCACCCACTTTTCAGTACCCAGCCTTTTTCTGGCAGGGACAGAGCGGAGTATTACTTTTTTACCAGCAGGAAAAGGAAAATCATCAACCAATTTACAGGGAAACTCTATACATTGATGGCAGCCTTCATAATTTTTTTCCATTACACATGTTCGAATACCGCATGCCTGGCAATATACAAATTTTTCATCTGACAAACAGCCTTTACAGGCTATTTGTTCAGGCGTCACACCATAAGCATTGGCCAATTTATCTTTCAGTTTTCGATTGTTGTCGCGACTTGCCATATAAACACCGCAAACGCCGCAATACAGTCCGCAGGGTGCTAATAATTCTGTGTTCATTTTGTTGTTTCCTTTCTCCCTAATTTACGGTCCTGCCGCAAACAAATTCAAGGATTTGTTCTCATGTTTCCAATATGTTGGATATCAGTTTGTCTCGTTCTCGTTCTGAGATGTAAAGTTTTATCCTTACATCGCGGATTTTGGCCTCGCGTTCTTTTTTCCTGGAAGCGGCTTTTTTTGCCTTGGAAATGAGATCATTTAAATCACACGGCTTCGTCAGATAATCGAATGCGCCGAACTTCAACACTTCAATGGCAGAATGAATTGAGGCATGGCCGGTGAGCATGATGATTTCCAAGAGAGGGTGCTTTTTCTTGAGTGTTTCAACTATTTTAATGCCGTCGAGATCAGGCATTTCGACATCGAGAACAACGACGTCAACGGTGTCGTTCTTTTCCAGTAGATTCATCGCCTCCGTCCCGGAAAAAGCACAGTCCACCGTAAACCCCCTATGGCGCAGGCGTTGGGCGAGAGTTTCAATAAACGGCTTTTCATCATCGACAAGAAGAAAATTGAACGAGGTCATATGCTTCTCCTGCGTGCGATTTTAGGGACATCAATATATAAGTTGACAGCGTGGAGGATGACAGGCGGGGAATAAGCTGTCAGCGGTCGTATTAAAACCAGCCGGTTTTGTTATGTATTTTCTATCTCGCAAAGTCCATTATTTTTTCTGATACCATTTTCCCGCATTATCCTGAAGCCATTCACCTGCACGCGCATTTTCGGCAATTTGTATTGCCCTGCGTTTTCCTACAAGATCAGCACTTGCACCCTGCTGATTTGCTATTGATGTATAAACCGCCTTCCTGTCAGTATTTTCGCTGTTAACAAGCCCCTCCTGTTCTTTGCCTGAAGAGACAAACTGCAGGTATCCGAGATTGTTTTCCCCGATAATTCCCTTTGATTTTAGGGCCTGAACAGCAGGAATTCTTTCTAACATTCTTGCTTTTAATTCTTTTGCGTCCTGTGCAAATGAATAACTGCATGTAAAAACGAGCAGCATCAAAACGACTATTTTTGTAATTTTATCGATCATAACATCTTCTCCTTTTCACTTGAACCCTTGAACCCTCGACCCCTTGAATCCAAATAATATTACTTTGCCTTATCAATATCTCCGAAGAAATTGTCAAGAGCCCTGTCCACTTTGATGTTTACATCAATTATTATATGGATGGGCTTGATTTCAACCGGTGCAACCGCGACTTCATGGCGGGTACTGCAGCCCTGAATAAAAAAGAAAGTTAACATTCCGGTAAAAACAATCATTTTTCTTATCATAATAATAATCCTTTTTGTTATCGTGATATGTTTAAAGCATTCCGGTAATGCAGGATTTTGTCAAGAGGAATAACAAGGTTTATATCAAGCCGTATACCCTGAAAGCGTGAGCCTTCCTCGGCCGATTTAACCCTTACAAACCCGCCCAGATCCTTTTTATATATAAACGGAAGCGGGTTGGCGGGTTTTCCGTCAAACTGGAGGTATAAACGAAGATCTTCTCCTTCAGTTAAAAGTTTGAGCCTGACCCAGTCATAAAGATAATCCTTCAGAGCTTCTATTGTAAGCTCAATCTGTGTAAACTGGGAAGTGCCGGGAACTGCCCCTTCCCCAAGGAGTTTGGCGCCGGTTATGTGAATTGTCCCGCCTTCTCCAGGGGTCGAATAGAGAAAACCATCTGTAAAGCTTAGTTTTCCGCCTTTATATTCCACAGGTATCTTACCGTTTACAGCTCCGTTTCCTTCAGCGGTAGCAATTCCAAACTGCTCGATAATCATTGCAAGATTCACCCGGTCGCAGAATAGAGTCAGGCTTATATCCTTATTTGCCGAAGAGACTCTTATTGACTGTGTATTTACAGAACCATTACACCACTTGAAGCTGCTTTTTTCGATATAAAAGGATTCAGCCGACTCAATCTGAAAATCGACTTTGCCGTCAGACAGCTGTATTGAACCGATCGAAGCCCTGTCAAATGTGATATGCTGCCTTGGGCCGCTCCGGACAGCAAAAAGGTCCGGCATTAAAAGGTTTATATCAATCCCCTCGATAAGAATATCTTTATCGCTATATCGCAATGATCCTTCTTTAAGAGCTCCCTTTAAAAAACCGGCC
>JAHJJB010000249.1 GCA_018823005.1 Pseudomonadota bacterium
GAAAATGGCCAGGCCGATGTAGTAAGACTTTATCTTGCCCAGGCGCTTGCCCACGGCTAACCAGACCGGGATGAAGAGCAAGCCGGTGATCATGAAGATGGGGAAGGCTATATTCATAGCCGTCTCTGGGAGAGCCATGGCATATTTCACGTAATAGATGAAGCCGGCCATCATAACGCCGATGGCCACCGCCTGCAGGAAGAAGCTCGACATCAGCATCATGAAAGGATAGTTCCTGGCAGCTATTCTGATCTGTTCTTTAACTGGGGGCATCTCTTTCTGCGGCGGCAGCGACGGAGCCCTGCGCGTGCCAAAAAAGCACCACAGGCAGGAGATGACGATGGCCACGGCGAAAATGCTGCCCATGGCGCGGAAGCCCGCGGCTCCACCTCCGCCGGCATTAACCAGCACCATGGTCAAACCACCGGCAAGCAAAGCGCCTATTGAGGCGAATGACATGCGGAAGGAAGTTATGGACATGCGTTCGTTATAATCGTCGGACATCTCCGGCACCATGCTGGCATAGGGCACGTTAACCACGGTAAAGGCGGTGCAGCCCAGTGCAAATAGAAGAGAAACCTGCAGTGCGTTGGCGAATTCGGTTTGAAAGCCTGGCGCAATGAAAAGGAGAAAGAAGCAAAGTCCGAAGGGCACCGCGCCGTATAGCAGATACACCCTCCTGCGCCCGAAGCGGGAGCGCGTCACGTCTGAAATGGCACCCATAATGGGGTCGGAGATAACGTCCCACAGCTTGGGAAAAAGCAGCATGGTGCCTGCCAGCGCCGGATCGACACCGAGAACATTGGTGAGAAAAAACAGCAGGTACATGCCTGTAGTAACAATAAACAAGTTGTTGGATATATCGCCAATGGCGTAGCTCAGCTTGATGCCGAGGGGCAGCTTTTTACTGCTTACATTCCCCATATTCTCCCCCTTTTTTAATACCGAAATTTGATACTGGGTAAGATATTGCTTGCGATGCTTCAAAGGATAGGCGGTCTCTTTTTGCTTGTCAATGCAGATTTTACATGGAAAAGCGGGGCTGGCCATGAAGAATCCGAATTTTCCAGACTCGTGCGTGCTCATCCCCTACCCTATAAAAAAGAAAGATGCGCTATCAAACTTCAGTTCATCATAATATCGGCTGATATATTGTCAGGAAAAAGTGTTTTTCCTCTTGAACTGATTTTACATTACTGCAATACTGGATTCTCAAAAATTGCGTAAAAATGATTTTTTTATAATGAAAACGGAGACAAACTGATGTCAGACAACAAAGGATATATAGGCTTTGCCTGCGCATACACGCCGCTTCCGATAATATATGCCGCGGGATACACGCCTTACCGCATTCTTCCTATGGGAGATTCACCCGATCAGGCCGGGCACATATTGCATGACAATCTCTGCCCTCACATAAAAAGGATTCTTGACCGCGCGATGGGCAATGATCTTCCCGACCTTGCAGGAATGGTTTTCATGAACAGCTGCGATGCCATGAGGCGCCTGGCAGATGCATGGCACCGTGTAAGGCCTGATATAAACATGATACTCATTGACCTTCCGGCAACAACCGATGAGATTGCTGTTTCATTTTTTACCGGCGAAATATCAAAACTTATTGATGCAGTTTCGGAATGGAGCGGCAAAAAAACCGGAATTGCCGATATTGAATACGGAATTCTCCTGTATAACCAGATTTCCGATTTTATGAATGAACTGACGGAGAAAACATATGGAGGAAAAACGAATACGAGCGTTTCTGTTTTGCAGAAATTGTTCAACAGGTCAGTGACCGGATCTCCCATTTCATTCATAGAAGATGCAAGAAGGATTCTTTCTGAAAATGAACAGGGAAAAGCAACGAAGGGTGGAGTGCCTGTCTTTCTTTTCGGGCATGTTCTTCCGGATCCGGAGGCCTTCCTGCTCTTTGAATCCAGCGGGGCAAAAATAATCGGGGATGACCTTTGTACGGGTTCGCGCTTTTTTAACCCTGTTGCAACAGACGGTAAAAAAGGCATTGTGGAAAACCTTGCGGAAAGCATTCTTCTTCGTCCACCCTGCGCAAGAACAATCGACATAACGATGCCCGGCAAAATCGGCAACGTTATGATTTCAAAAGCAAAAAAGATCGGCGCACATGGGGCGATATGCCATGTTGTAAAATTCTGTGATCCGTATCTTTCCCGTATGCCTTCAATCCGTGAAGAATTCCGGAAAGCGGGAATGCCTTTGCTTGTTCTTGAAGGAGACTGCACATTGAGGTCGATAGGTCAGCAACAGACAAGAATAGAAGCTTTCATTGAAATGCTGAGGTGACAATATTATGATGCTCCAATATTTTAAAGATCTTGAATCGGGAATAGCTGCAAAAATCAAAGAGAACCCTGACATCCCGAATGCAAGAAGGAAATACGCTCTTGAAGTCTCACGGCTCGGAACAAGGTTATATTCCGGCGAAAACAGCGTTGCATGGTGCGGGGTTACAGCACCTTTCGACCTTCTATCAGCCATGGGTGTAACCTCTTGTTTTGTTGAATTTATCGGGGCAATGCTTGCTTCAACAGGCGCAATAGGAACTTTCCTGGATCATGCGGAACATTCAGGATATGCCTCGGATATCTGCGGGTATCACCGTTCTGTGCTTGGATCGGCTAAACAGGGCCTCATGCCGGTTCCCGATTTTCTGATTGCCACAAGCTGCCCGTGCTCCGGAGGACTTGCCGTAATGGAAAATCTTGCGGAAATGTTCAAAAAAGACCTTTTTGTTTTACACATTCCGCAGGACGAATCGGGAAAGAACGTAAAATATCTTGCCGATCAGATCGAGCAAATGACGGGGTTCGTATCGGCTCATACGGGCAGGCCGATAGATGAAGATGCTCTTCGCATGGCAATCGAAAATACCAATCTGGCAAGAGAATTAATGAAAGAGGTCTTTGAGCTGGCAAGCCACGTTCCTTCTCCGACAAACGGCCATGATCTCTCCAATTTCGGAATTGTGATGGCCCTTCTTCTTGGAACCGAAGCGGGGGTCAATATCTCAAAGGCTTACCGGGATGAATTCGCAGCAAGAAACCGGGAGATGAAACCCGGCATGCCCGGTGAGAAACACCGGCTTATGTGGATTCAGAACAGGATCCAGTTCAGGTCTCCGCTCGACAAGCTTTTAAGGGAACAATACAGGGCCAATATAGTTGTTGACGAGCTTAACAGCATAACATGGGAACCGATTGATCCTGATGATCCTTATACGGGTCTTGCCCGAAGGGCTATTTCAATTCCTTTCAACGGAACTATCAGGCGAAGGGTGAATCATTTGCAGAAACTCGCCTTATCGTACAAAATCGACGGAGCAATCAATCCCTGCCACAGAGGCTGCAGACAGGGTGCAGGGGCAAGGGGTCTTATAAGCGAAGGCCTTAAGGAGATCGGAATCCCGGTATTAAATCTCGAAGTCGATGTCGTTGATCCGAGAGATTTTGCAGAAGCACAACTTTCGACACGGATAGAGGCTTTTATTGAGATGCTTGACGCAAGAACCTGACGGCAAAGTAAAAGTCGGGTTCCCACGCCAAGCCGCAAAGATCACAAAGATAACTCATTAATATTAAACGATATCGTCTTAGTATTCTTAGTTCTTTTGTGAGAAAATAGAGTTTCTTGCGAGTCTGTCATTGTTGACAATTATTATTGTTTCCGTTAGCTTGCGTCCATAATCGATGACTTTTTCTCATGAAAATCAGCGGATCAACCAGGATAATGCCATGATAATTGGTCTGGATGTCGGAGGAACTCATACTGATGTCGTTCTTCTTGGAAAGAACGGAATTGAGCGAGCTGTAAAAGTCCCGACAGACGAATCAGACCTCTTCAATACCGTTCTTACCGGTATCGAAAAAATCACTGCAAATATTGATTCTTCAACAATCAAACGGCTTGTATTAAGCACCACTCTTATTACAAACACCGTTGTTCAGAATAAGCTCCCGGAAGTAGGAATGATAGTCTCTTCAGGTCCCGGTATTGATCCCGAATATTACCGGACGAATCGTTTCTACTATTCTGTTTCGGGCTCAATTGATCACAGGGGAAGGGAGATTGAACCAATTGACCGGAATGAAATTGAAAAAATTGCATGGGACTTGAAAAAGGAAGGAATCAGATACGTCGGAGTGGTCGGCAAGTTTTCAGTCCGGAATCCATCCCATGAGCAGAATATTGCAAGGATCCTCGGAAATTTTTTTGATAAAATATTTACAGGGCACAGGATTTCAGGAAACCTTAATTTCCCGAGACGCATAGCAACCACACACATTAACGCAGCCGTTTATCCCATTCATAAAAGTTTTTTCGACGCGGTTAAAAAATCCCTTGAGAAAAAAGGTTTGAATGTTCCGATTGATATTCTGAAGGCCGATGGCGGAACCATGAGCCTTGATTCCTCCTCCGATTTTCCGGGACACGCCATATTCTCCGGGCCTGCCGCCAGCGCCATGGGCGCAATGCCCTTTGCCCCCGATAACGAGGATTGCATAGTCCTTGATATAGGGGGAACGACAACGGATATAGCTCTATTAATAAATCACGTTCCTGTTTTAAACCCTGTGGGGATAAGCCTTGGAGGCTTCAAAACCCTTATCCGGTCACTTGAAACCCATTCAATCGCAGTCGGCGGAGACAGCGCAATAACACTCGATAATCATAATAAGCTGAAGATCGGGCCGCAAAGAATGGGCCCTGCCATGGTATATGGAGGTTCGGTCCCAACAATTACAGATGCGCTTGTCGTACTTGGAAAAGTAAAAGATTGCAGCAGGGATAAATCTTATTCTGGAATTGAATCGCTCGCCCTTAAAACCGGGGATTCAACCATGGAAACGGCTTCAAATATTTTTGATCAGGCCTGCAATATGATCCTGTCGGAAATAAGGGATATGATCTTCCGCATAAACAGCAAGCCCGTTTATACAATCCACGAATTTATGGAAGGATACAAATTAAGCCCGAAAAAAATCCTCCTGATCGGTGGTCCTGCTCCATATTTTGCACGCAGAATTGAAGATCTTTCGGAATTCAGGATAGGAGTTGTACCCAGATGGAATGTTGCAAACGCAATAGGCGCGGCAATTGCAAGAACCACATGCGAAGTAACTTTATTTGCAGACACCGAACAGGGTTTCACGGTCTCTGTTGAAGAGGGTTTTAAAGAAAAAGTGGCAACAGACTTTTCCATGATAGATGCTGTAAAAATGGCATCTGCTCTTTTAATGGAGAAAGCCGTTAAAAGAGGGGCTGATGCTTCCGATTTGGAAATGGAAGTCATAGAATCTTTGCAGTTAAATATGGTTAAAGGCTTTTGTACAACCGGAAGGAATATCCGTGTAAGAGTCCAGGTCAAACCCGGCCTTATTTACGGGTATGATTCAATTGCCGATATGCTTACGGAATAAAATATATGAAACTTTCAGCAAAAAATAAAACAGGGCTCGTTTTCTTTCCGGCTTTCGACTGGGCTATAAGCCCGACCCACCCCGAACGGGAGGAAAGGCTTTTATATACACAGGATCAGGTGTTTGAGGAAGGCCTGCTTGATATTGAAGGAATAGAGGAATTCCGGCCCGAGCTTGTCACGGTAGAAGATGTTCAGCGGGTGCATTTCTGCGTTCCTGATGTTCACAAAGTTATGACGGAATCCCACTTTATAAGTGCAGGATGTGCCAAGACAATCGGAAAGGCTGTCCTTGACAAAAAGGTTGCGAGAGGATTTTCACTTGCCCGCCCCCCCGGCCACCACGCCATGCGTGTAGTGCACGGAGCAAGGGGTTTTTGTAACGTTAACATTGAAGCAATAATGATTGAATACCTGCGCAGGGAGTACAATATCAGAAAAGTTGCCGTCGTTGATACCGATTGTCATCATGGAGACGGAACGCAGGATATATACTGGCATGATCCGGATACTCTTTTCATCTCTGTTCATCAGGACGGCAGAACCCTTTATCCCGGTTCGGGGTTTCCGTATGAACTGGGAGGGCCCAATGCAGTTGCAACAACTATAAACATTCCTCTCCCTCCGTTTACATCCGATGAGGGTTTTCTCTTTACAATAAAAAACGTGGTAATGCCCATTCTTGATGATTTTAAGCCGGAAATCATAATAAATTCAGCCGGTCAGGATAATCATTTTTCCGATCCTATTACCCAGATGAATTTCTCGGCACAGGGGTATGCGGCACTTACTTCAATTTTAAAACCTGATATAGCCGTACTCGAAGGCGGCTACTCAATCGAAGGAGCGCTCCCTTATGTGAACCTCGGAATAATTCTTGCCATGGCCGGCATTGACTACAGCAGGGTAAAAGAGCCTTGTTATGATCCCGACAAGTACAGGCAAACACCTGACATAACAATGAACATAGAAAAAACCGGCGAAACGATCTTAAGCTACTGGCAAAACAGAGATAAGATATCAGAACGGATCAGAGATAAAAAAGATTTCGACGAGAGAAAACGCAGCATATATTACGACACGGACAATATAAGGGAACAGCAGAAAGAGACTGTAAAAATATGCCCCGACTGTGCCGGAGCACTCAAAATAGATTCAACTTCAGACCGGGGCACCCATCTGCTTGCCGTTCATATTCCGCTGAGGGCCTGCGAAAAATGTCGTGACCTGGGATATATCTGGTACCATTCCGCCGAACAGAACATCTATGACATGGTCTTTTTACAGGACAGAACTGAAGACAAATATCTTAAGCAAACAGGTTAGAAAACCCGGATAATATCCAAAAGATTTGGTGATTTTATCGGGGTTCAGGGGTTCCGGTGAAAGGAATGTCAGCTAATTTTATGGGCGAGAACTCCAGCACAGATCGGCAGCAAAATGTAAAAATCAATCTCGAACTGCGGGCCAGGGTAATTCAAGGAGTACGAGCGTTCTTTGCCTCGCGAAGTTACCTTGAAGTCGAAACACCCATAAGGATTCCGGCTCCTGCTCCCGAGGCTCACATTGACGCGATAGAGTCTGAAGACCGGTTCCTTCACACCTCACCCGAGTTGTGCATGAAACGGCTTCTTGCTTCCGGTTATCCGCGGATATTCCAGATATGCAGGTGCTTCAGACAAAATGAACGCGGATCAAGGCATCTTCCTGAATTTACCATGCTTGAGTGGTACAGTGCCGGATCAGACTATTCCGGCATGATGGATGAATGTGAAGCCCTGGTAAAATACGCTGCCGCTGAATCAGGATACGGAAATGAGATAAAATATCAGGGCAGAAGAATCGATCTTGATAAACCATGGACAAGAATGACGGTAGCCGAAGCTTTTGATAAATACGCTTCCATGCCGGTTGGAAAAGCTCTTTCGGATGACCGCTTCGATGAAACAATGGCAGAGATTGAACCTTCCCTCGGACGACGCACGCCCCTTTTCCTTTATGACTATCCTGCTTCATGCGGAGCGCTTGCAAAACTGAAAACCGGAAACAGTTCTATTGCCGAGCGTTTTGAACTCTATATCTGCGGGCTTGAACTATGTAACGGCTTCACGGAACTGACCGACCCGAATGAGCAAAGAGCTCGTTTTAAAAAAGAGCTTGCTCACCGTGAAAAAGCGGGGAAAAAAGCATATCCGATGCCTGACAAATTCCTCGATTCTCTTTCTCGCATGCCGGATGCCTCCGGAAATGCTTTGGGATTGGACAGGCTTGTCATGCTCTTTGCTGACACAACGACAATAGATGACGTAGTCGCATTCACTCCCGAAGAACTCTGACGGCAAAGTAAAAAGTCATTCTATCCGACAAAAGAGCGCCTTATCACTGTATCTTTCTGCCATCTCGAATCATCCCGCTGAGGATATCCGAGATTATAATGCAGACCCCGGCTCTCTTTCCTGTGCATGGCGCACTTTATAATAAGCTCGGCGACAGTTGCTATGTTCCTGAGTTCTACAAGGTCGGCAGCAACCTTAAAATTCCAGTAGTATTCCCTGATTTCGTTCTGAATAATTTCAATGCGTCTCTTTGCCCTGGCAAGCCGTTTATCAGATCTCACTATCCCGACATAGTTCCACATGAAGCGTCTTATTTCATCCCAGTTTTGTGAAACCATAATAAGCTCGTCGCTGTCTGTTGTACCTACTTCATCCCAGGCGGGAGTCTCGGGAAAAGACTTGAAATCAGTGGTGTGAGTATCTTTTACAGCCTGTTCTGCGGCAGCATGGGCATACACAAGAGCTTCAAGCAGGGAATTGCTTGCAAGCCTGTTTGCGCCGTGAAGACCTGTGCATGCTGTTTCACCTGTCGCATAGAGGTTGCGGATATCAGTCCTTCCCATCATGTCTGTCACGACACCGCCGCACATATAATGAGCTGCAGGAACAACCGGAATAGGATCGGCAGTCATATCAATTCCGAATATCAGGCACTGTTCATAAAGATTCGGGAACCGCTCCTTAATGAACCCGGGGCTTTTGTGTGATACATCAAGGAACACCGAGTCATGCCCTGTTTTCTTCAATTCGGTATCTATGGCCCGGGCGACAACATCCCTGCATGCCAGATCTTTTAACGGGCTGTATCTTTCCATGAAAGGATTTCCCGATGAATCGATAAGTATTCCTCCCTCACCCCTCACAGCCTCGGAAATAAGAAAGTTTTTGGCATCGGGATGATACAGGCAGGTTGGATGAAACTGGACAAACTCGAGATTTGCCAGTGTTGCGCCGGCCCTGTATGCCATAGCAATGCCGTCCCCTGTGGCAATGTCGGGATTGCTCGTGTAAAGATAAACCTTTCCTGTGCCGCCGGTAGCAAGAAGTGTTGTTTTTGAAGAGAAGGTATTAACTTTTTTGGTAATTCTGTCGAAAACATATGCACCGCAACAATAGTCCTCGTGGGTTGTTGTTACAAGCCCCCTTTTCATACGGGTTGAGCATGTAATAAGATCGATCGCGATATGATTCTCAAAAAGCGTGATGTTATGATGGTTTTTTGCATGCCCGACAAGGACTCTTTCAAGCTCCTGTCCGGTCATATCCTGGGCATGTACTATGCGTTTTTGTGAGTGTCCTCCTTCACGCCCAAGGTCAAGCTCGGGGGGCGTTTTCACTGGTTTCTCTTTATTACTGAGATTGAACTGTACGCCAAGATCTATGAGTTCACAGATTTTCTCGGGTCCGTTTTTGACTACCATTTCAACAACTTCTCTGTTGCAAAGGCCGTCGCCCGAATCCATGGTATCCCGGATATGAAGATCAAAAGAATCGAGAGAGCCGAATACCGAAGCAATTCCCCCCTGGGCAAGCATTGTGTTGCTGTCTGTAACTCCTCTTTTTGTTACAATGGCAACGCTCCCGTGATCTGCGACCTTGAGGGCAAACATAAGCCCTGCAACACCGCTCCCGATTATTAAAAAATCTGTTTTAATGTCCGTCATATATGCCTGCTCATAATAAAGACGATCTGTTTTTATTCCGTCTTGCGCTATATCCTATTAAAAAACCAACAAGGAGTATTCCGGCTCCTGCTAGAAGCCACATAACATTTTGCTGCCTTAAAAGCCTTGTGAATTCGTCTTCAAGGTTTTCTATTTTATTCTTTTGCAAAGAAAGTTTTTTTTGTGCCTCTTTATATTTTGTTTCGAGTTCAATATAAAGGTCCGGGTTGTCTTTAATGGTTTCAAATGATTTCTTCGTTACAAAAAGCGCCTGCTTGCTTTCTGCAAGCTGGAGGTTGATATTTTTTAATTCATCCCTGAGTTGATTATTTTCCGTGCGTAAAGCAGAATTTTGGGTATTAAGTAATGCTTCTTTTTCCTGCAATTTTTTCAAAGCTGCGCCGCCCGGTTTCTGGGAAGTAAGATATTTGCCGATCAACCAGCCTTCCTTGCCGTTTGGAAGGCGCACTTTTGCCCATTCATCATCCGATGAGATTACTTCAACATCCTGCCCTGATTCAAGCACATCTGTAATTTTATAATCAAGTCCATTTCCTTCCCGCACCGTTATTCTTAATACATCAGTTACATACATTGTTCCGGCCTGTGCAGAATAAGAAACGACGGCAAGGAAAATTAAAACAATAACAATCAATTTGATAAGAGAATTCATATTTGGCAGTCTCCCAGCATAGTAAGTCCATCAATAATGTTATTGAATATTATATGCAATTGACGAAAACACAATAATGTAATATATTTATTTAGCCTTTATATCAGGGCTGTCAATAAATTCTTTTAAAAAGTAGCGGTTCATGATAACTAAACAACTATACTTTTCGTTTTTTTTACACGAAAGTTAAGATAATATGTCAATTATTTTCAGGATTATTGTATGATTGCTTTTGACTTGCGGTGTGCCAACGGGCATATTTTTGAAGGTTGGTTTGAAGACAGCCGGGCTTTTGAAGATCAGAAAAAAAAGAAGCTGATTTCCTGCCCGGTATGTAACGATATTTCTGTTTTCAAAGTTCCGACGAAATTTGCCATAAAATCATCAGGCAATGGCTCAACTCCTTCCGGCAAAGAGATTGCTCTTGCAGAAATAACAAAAAAAGTCGCTGATTTTGTTGAAAATAATTTCGATAATGTCGGAACAGAATTTGCGTCTGAAGCCCTTAAAATCCACTATGGCGTTTCCGAACCCCGAAATATACGGGGAGTCAGCACCAGTTTGGAAGAAAAAACACTGAAAGAAGAAGGAGTTCCGTTTTTCAAGGTTCCTATTCCTGCCCCTCCCGAAACAGATTCATAAATGTTGACAATCCTGCTGCCGAAGCCTATAAATAACAATAATTAATTTTTAAAATTATTTTCGCTATTTATGATTGATTCATAAAAAGTCGTTCTCACACAATAGCGTCTGGTTTGATTGGAATAAACGTTTAAATATAAGGAAATCAAAATGAATATTTTTGTAGGAAATTTGTCTCGTGAGGCTACAGATGAAGATTTGAGAAAACTTTTTGAAGCCTTCGGAGAGGTTACATCGGCTAATGTTATCAAGGAGAAGTTCGGCGGTCAGCCGAGAGGCTTTGGGTTTGTCGAAATGCCCGCAAAAGCGGCGGGGCAGACCGCTATCACCGAACTAAACGGCAAGGAATTCATGGGCCGGGCGCTTAATGTCAACGAGGCGCGCCCCCGCACAGATGACCGTGGTGGCCGCGGAGGAAGACCGGGTGGCGGAGGCAGACGACCCGGCGGAGACAGAAGACCGGGCGGCGGCGGGAGGCCGGGTGGCGACAGAAACCGATCGAGATAGCCTTTTGATATAATTGATAAAATCCGTGCAGAGTATAAATGATGCTCTGCGCGGTCCCTTCTTTTATTTACAGCAATTGATTTTCAGGAACCTTCTGGTTTTCAGGATCATGCAGACCAACGAATACATCCCCTTCGCCATATTCCCGGGTGTGTTTTGAAGAATCTTTGCTGCACCTGTGCCCGTTGAGGATCACCAAGCAACTGAAGTCTTTTCTGGATCTCCTGAGCGATCATACCCGACAAGTCTCCTGAATATTGATTGTTCTTTTCATACGCGAGATTACGGCTCCCCGGCCTGTCTCCAGGCTTTTTGTTGAGCGGATGCTATAGCTCAGCCTTCTTCTCAAACAACCGAATCATTAATGAAATATCACCGCTAACTGTGTATTTCTGTTCCATGAACATCTTTTGACCGTCAGCCTTGCGAGTCATAATATCCATCCACAAGTTAAAGGGAGTATCGATAGTGATGTCAGGATTTTCGCTGATTCCTTTTTTTGCATTGATTTTATTCTTCTCAATAGTGAAATAGCAGGGCTCCTCCACCTCGCCGGAAAAACCGAATTGCAGTATCACCTTTCGATCACCTGCCGCTTTACAATTAAGGCCGAAGGGTAAGAACATCATAAAGCTGTCAAGGGATTCAGGGCGGGGAACCATATTTTTCTCGCCGAATTCTTTTGGTGTCACTCCTTCTGCGATGCAGCTCTTCCAGAATAGGTTGCCCATTTCGGCAAAAGCCTTTGGGTCGGAGATGGGTTGTGTGATCCTGGCTATTGTCTCCGGTGAAACTTTCATGGAGCCAACCAATTCCCGTCCTGCCTGCTTTGTGGCGTCGAGTATCTCTTTTGCTTTTATCCGGAAAAATGGATTTGTCATCATTTCGGCGGCAGGCCGGTAGATTTCGGCTGCAAGCTGTCGTCCATGTGCGGCAAACAGATAGTTTGCATGGGCCGACAGTGCTTTGAAATGACCTTCATCAGGCATACCGGCAACGGAAAGGATAACAATGGCCGGGATCTTATGCCGCAGAGGATGAAGCATCCGTCCGTTATAAATCTCAAAAAATGGTTCAGCCGCCGGAAGTGTCCTCTCGATAAAAACTTTAAGTGTCGCGTTCATAGCATAATGGTAAAGAGGTGTTGCGTAGACGACCAGATCTGATTCCAACCATTTGGGAAACAGCTCTTCAGTCATGTCGTCCTTATGAATACATTTACCGGGGGTCTTGGTCCAGCAGGTGTAACATCCAACGCAATTCTTGATCTTTTTCTTGCGCAGGTTCACGACCTCGACATCAGCACCGGCATCTCTCATGCCTTCTACAAGGTGAGTGAGCATCAGTTTGGTTTTGCTCTGTCCGTCACTCCGTGGACTGGAATTAAGCGCAAGTATCTTCAAGATATTCTCCTTTCTTTGATTGATTAGCCCGTATGATTGCGTAAACGTCTAATAGACCACCCAGCGCCTGGTATAACCGGTTGGCAATGGAACACAGAAAGGTTGCCAGCCTCTATTTGGTACGATTTTTATATGGCATTTTTCTTTGCAAGTCTGTCAACCACCTGGCGGACATCAGCCAGACATCAACGGCCTTTGGGATTTTTCTTAGCGCAATCGCATTTTCCAGACTTTTTTTCGAATGTAATTCTTTCTAAGATTGTTGATTGGCCATTATTATCAGCATAATCTTTTTCAATATCTTTCTTCGCATATCCAAAACAATAGCAAACAATATCATTATGTTGTAATTTATTTCGTTCCCGGGAATATGACCGAATTTTAATCATAGCCTTTCCTTTTGCTCTTGATGATCATTTATGTTGATTTATTGCAAGACCGGTTGACGGAGGCATTAGGCATCAAGCATCATTTCTCTTCGCGCAAATTCATTTCTTGTTGTGCGCTACGGGTTCGAAATAATTTCATTCAAGAGATTGTCCACAACAACGGGGGTCTCAAGGTAAGTCAACGTAGGGTCATCCGAATCATATTTCCCGCGTACAAATGCCTTCCATTCGTTTGTAAATAAACGATCTGCATCTTCGCGTGATTTCCAGAGATAGATTCCACCGGCTTTATTGCCGTCAGGAGATAGAAAGTAATACTTCCTAATTAAGCCTGGCATACCTTTGTATTTTGGGGCTGTGCTTAGGAAGGTCTCTCGGGCCTGCTTGACCGATATTGGCTGCGGTAGTTTGAATTCAGCAATCACAGTAATCATCAATTTCTCCTTACTGAATAAACAGCATCTAATTTCAGCATTTTCAAGATATTGATTGTTCCGATGGAAATAAAGAATATATTTAAACCAGATCCCAAAAAAACTTATGGATAATTTGCAACAAGTCCTGAGATTTCATCATTTCGTGTAAGCCTATTGAAGCTCATCTTTCTCATATGACTCATATGATCGAATCTTTCATTTTGTTGTTGGGATAGGCATACAATTGATGTCCCTCCGTTTTAGTAACACGGGGTTGGTTGAATGTATATTTCTCGTTTATCACACTTCTTAAATTTAATAAAGTCCTGTTTATTTAATCAATCTGTTCAGACGCTCAGAGAAAACTCAGGGAAAGAATACTTGAAGTTACTGGCAAATGAACTCAGGGTGGACAAAAAAAGAGTGCGCCTGTCACGGGCTTGTTCGCTCTCGGTCTGTTGATGGACTTATTACGTGTCCATTAAAATCCCCGTTGATTGTTTTCTTATTGTGATGTAATAAATAAACAAAGATTATCTGCTGTTTATACGGGGTCACCTGCAATGCCTTCTGAAACGATAAAAAAATACCAGGAAAAAATTGAATTTTACGAGTTGGTTTTAGACAACATCCGTAATGGAGTGATGATCACGGAGCCTGATGGAAAAATCATTTTTTTCAGCTCAACCTACGGAAATTTTATAGGAATTGACCATAAATCGACAATCGGGAAAAATTGCGCGGATGTTGTAGAAAATACCCGCATGCCGACAGTAGCCCAAACCGGGATCCCCGAGATAAATCATCCACACAGGATTATGGGCCAGGACATGGTGGTCCAGCGCATACCTATATTAAAAGATGGAAAGGTCATTGCCGTTTATGGCCAGGTTATGTTTGAGGATGTCCGGGACGTGCAGGCTCTGGCTGCAAAGCTCAATTTACTGGAATCCAAGGTCAAACTTTATGAGAAAGAGCTGGTAAGTCTGAGAGCTTCAAAATATACGATCAAAAACATTGTCGGCAACAGCGAAGCCATAACGGGATTAAAACAGCTTGCCCTCAAAGCCGCCCAAACAAATGCTCCGGTACTGATCCTTGGCGACAGCGGAACAGGTAAAGAGCTTTTCGCACATGCGATCCATCATGCGAGCGACCGGCGCCTCTTCCCCTTTGTGAGATTGAATTGTGCGGCCATTCCAAAAGAGCTCCTTGAGGCCGAACTTTTCGGATATGAACCGGGTGCCTTCACAGGAGCCGGAAGCAAGGGCAAGCCGGGTAAGTTTGAACTGGCTCACCGGGGAACAATCTTTTTAGATGAGATAGGAGAGCTTCCTTTGGAAATGCAGCCCAAACTGCTGCGGGTAATAGAGGAAAAGGAGATTGAACGATTGGGAGGAACCCGTGTCTCCCGTTATGATTTCAGGCTGATTGCCGCGACTCAGGAGAATCTGGGGCAAAGCGTGGAGCAGGGAAAGTTCAGGAAAGATTTATACTACCGCCTAAATGTAATTCCCGTTCAGATTCCGCCGCTTCGGGAAAGAAAAGAAGATATAAGGGTCATAACCGAGCATCTCGTTAATAGCCTGAATAAAGATCTTGGTATGAATATAACCCGGATTTCTCCGGAAGTTATGAGCATCTTCGAAAAATACGACTGGCAGGGGAATGTCCGTGAACTCAGCAATGTTTTAGAGCGCGTCCTGTATTCTATTGAAGGAGACACAATAGAGGTAAATCACCTCCCTTTTTTTCTGCAATCATTGGGAGCCGGCGCAACTCCTTACAGTCCTACATCCCTGAAAAGATTGCGGGAAGATATGGAAAGAGAGGCTCTCGTGCAGGCCATCCGGCTGGCGGATAATAATAAAAAGAAGGCTTCAGAGAAGCTTGGTATCCACCGCACCGCCTTATATAAGAAAATGAAAAAGCTGAATATTCCGATCAATTAAATTCTGTCTTAAAATATATGTAGCACTTATTCTACATGTAGACATCCAGCCACCTTTTGTTAAAGATTGATATTTCCATGAAAAATCCTGATCAGGCCATAATTGTGTAGATTATATACTACACACTAAATAAATGAGGTTCATTCATTAACATTTTTTAATTCAATAAAATACAGCCGTTTAGGTGTTTTTCGGTTTTGATCTTATATTTGGCCTCTCTTTTGCAATATAACTTAAGATAACAATACCAACTTAATACCTATTTTTACCTTACCGTCTTTATAGGTAACAGTTCTTCAGTTTTTATAAAAAGGGAAGATGGCCCATGGACATCAGTGAACCTGCCGTTGAAAAAAGAGATATCCTTTATCTGTCGGATGAAAATTTTAATGTAGGCAATGTCTGTCTGGTTACCGGGGCCGGAAACGGAATCGGAAGAGCAACGGCCATTGCCGCAGCAGCCAATAATCTGATGACCGTCGGCCTTGACATTGATGAAAAAGAAGGGAAAAGAACTCAGAAAATGGCCCGGGATATGGGCGGCCAGATGATTTTTATCAAAGCAGATCTTACCCGCGATAAAGAGATTGTTCAGGCCGTTTCCGAAGCATCCAAACTGGGAAATATAAAGTTTCTGGCAAACATAGCAGGAATTCAGCATATCGATTCCATTGAAAATTTTCCGATAGAAAAATATGACACAATGCACAGTCTCATGCTGCGGGCCCCTTTATACCTCTCCAAACTGGTCATCCCGCACATTAAAAAGAGTTCAGGAGGAACAGGGGCCATCGGAAACATGGCTTCAGTCCATGCCCATATCTGCACAATAAATAAGCCGGCATATAATATTATGAAGTTCGGTCTGCGGGCTCTTACCCAGTCTATTGCCGCCGAAGGGATGGGAACGATACGCGCTTTTTCCATAAGCACCGGCTTTGTGAAAACTGCGCTTGCACTGAAACAGATTCCTTCCCAGGCAAGGCAGCGTGGCATCTCTCCTGAAGAGGTCGTTGAAAAAGTCATGCTGGGCAATTCAAGGGTAAAAGAAATGATGAGTCCAATAGAAGTGGGAAATCTGTTTATTTTCGGTTTTTCCCGTTTTGCAAAATATCTCGTCGGAGGAGACCTGCTCTTTGACGGCGGAATGGTCCTGACATACGCCTGAAAATAGCAGGTTTTGACAGCGGAATTGCGCTTACATACTTATTGGAAATTGCGGTCCGGAGACGGGCGCGCGATAATTCGAAATAACTATAAGGAGGAAATAAAATGAACTTCAGAAAAACAACAGCGTTCTTCGTAGCGGTTATTACATGTTTGTTCTTTTTTGGCATGACCGGTGCCATGGCAGCGGAACCATACAATCTCGGCGTAGCGCTCGGTCTCACAGGTGCAGGCGCATTGTACAGCGCTGACGGAGTTGAGGGAATCAAGCTGGCAGTGGAGGAAATCAATGCCAAGGGCGGCCTTCTCGGCCAGCACAAGATTGAGCTTTTTATTCGGGATTCGCAGACCAAGCCTGATGTTGGCGTCCGCGAAGTGAAAGACCTCATCCTCAGAGATAAAATCAGGGCTGTCATCAACGACTATTCCAGCGCAGTAGCCATGGCTGTAAAACCGATTGCGCAGGAGTACAAGGTGCTTCATATTGCTTCAATCAGTAACTCCGAGAACATTACGATGATCAACCCCAGCCCTTATACCTTCCAGGTTGTACCCAACAGCTACATGCAGGCCAAAGCCGCTGCCGTCGCCATCGCGAAGATGGCCAAACAGAAGGGCTGGAAGGAATTCATTACCATCGCCTCGGATTATGAATGGGGGAGGTCAACACAGGCATCAGCGGTAAAATTCCTGAAAGAGACGTCGCCGGATCTCACACTGAAGAAGGAATTCTGGCCCCGCCTGGGAGAGACACAATTCACTTCATACATCACCGGCATCATGGCCATGAAACCCGATTTCGTTCTTGGCAGCGTGGCATCCAATGACAATGTCGCATGGATGGAACAGGCAAAGAATTACGGTTTCTTCGACAAGATCCCCTATCCCGGCTCGCTGATCACCGTGACGGAACTGATGCTGCAGGCAAAGACGCTCACCCGCGGTATCATCGCACTCACCAGGGCGCCGTTTTTTGCGCACATGGACAACCCGATGATGGCTGATTTCGTTAAAAACTACCGGGCAAAATATAACAAGTACCCCAGCGATTGGGCAGTCCTTTGCTATGACGCCGTATATGCCTTGAAACAGGGCGTTGAAAAAGCCAAAACCATAGATACGGAAAAGGTAAAGGATGCGATGAAGGGCATGACGGTCGACCTGACAAGAGGCAGGCTGACCTTCCGGACAATAGACAATCAGCTCAGCTGTTCGTCCTACACGGGCACGATCGCCGACGATCCAAGGTATCCATTCCCGATTTACAAGGATATCATCGAGATTAAAGGCAGCGAAAGCGAACGGCCGGAGAGCGAAATACTGGCAGCCAGAAAGGCAAAATAACCCCCCCGGGAAAACTGATGTGGACATAACCTCAATATTTACACAGTTTCTAAGCGGACTGACCTACGGCACGATACTTTTTCTTGTTGCCGCAGGTCTGTCCCTTATTTTCGGCGTCATGAACATCCTCAACTTCGCCCATGCAGCCCTCTGGCTCATGGGCGCCTATTTTTCCTATACCTTCTGGAACCTCATGCAGGAATATTCATTCGCGTTCTGGCTCAGCATCCCCCTGGCTGGCTTTGCCGCAGCTGCCGTGGGATGGTTTCTGGAAGTGGTACTGATCAAGAGGATATACAAGCGCGAACTGCATGAGCAGCTTCTCATTACCTACTCCATAGCCCTGATACTGAGCGATACAATCAAGCTCACCTGGGGCGTCACGAACAAGCTGATCGTCCGACCCGAGATGCTTCGCAAGCCGGTCTTCATATTTGGATCGCCTCTCGATTCCTACTTCATCCTTGTCATCCTTTCCGGCGCCGCAGTGGCGATCGGGCTATGGTGGTTTCTTAAGTACACTCGTTACGGACATATAGTCAAAGCAGCGGTTTACAGCCGAGAGATGGTTGCCGCGCTGGGCATCCCTATTCCACGAATTTATACCTGGGTATTCACGTTGGGCATATTCCTGGCCGGCTTTGCCGGGGGCATACAGGCACCTATCGGCTCAATCACCCTCGGCATGGACAATGCCATCATCATCCAGGCCTTTTGCGTGGTGGTGATAGGAGGATTCGGCAGCTTGCTTGGAACCCTCGTAGGCTCGCTGATTGTGGGGGAGGTCATGTCGTTCACCATCCTTTTCTGGCCTGAAGGGGCGATGGTACTGATTTTTGTGATCACCGCCGCGATCCTGATCGTGAGACCATGGGGCCTGTTCGGTACACCGATGAGGACATGAAAGTTATGAAAAATAAGTATCTTTTCCCCGCAGCCCTGTTTCTTCTCGCGGTCGTTCTGCCCTTTATTGTGCCCGAATTCTGGGTTCATGTACTCACCGAGATTCTCATCATGGGGCTTTTTGCCGCCAGTTTTAACATGATATTCGGTTACATGGGGCAGCTTACTTTCGGCCATGCCGCCTACTATGGCGTCGGCGCTTACACTACGGGCCTTCTGATAGTGAAGGCCAACGTCCCGCTGCTTGTCTGCCTCCCCCTGTCAATGCTTTCGGCGGGCCTCTGCGCCGCCGTTCTCGGATATTTCTGCGTCAAGCTGAGGGGTATCTATTTCGCCATTCTCACGATGGCATTCGGTCAGCTCGTCTATTACATCATCTTTCAGTGGTACACCTTCACCGGAGGCGACAACGGCCTGCAGGGCATCGTTCCCCCGGCGTTTCTCGGAAAGGCGGCCAATCCCTATTATTTTTTCACGCTGATCGTCGTTACTCTCGGGATGATCGCGCTCTGGATCATCAGTGCGTCACCTTTCGGCTACACGATGCGGGCCATCCGTGATAACGCCGAACGGACCGAATTTATCGGCATTAACATTCAACGGTATATGCATCTCAACTTCATCATCGCCGCGATGTTTGCCGGGCTTGCCGGTGCGCTCTGGGGACCGTTCAACCGAAGCGTTGCACCTGACCTTTGCAACTGGCATCACTCCGGCATGCCGGTCTTCATGACTGTCATGGGAGGACCTTCCAACTTTCTCGGTCCGTTGGTCGGCTCCGCCATCTACACCATGCTCATGGCCTTTGTAACCAGTTTTACGGAGTACTGGCCCATGGTGAGCGGAATTGTCATCATCGTTGTCGTTCTCGTGATGCCGGGAGGACTGCTTGGCCTGCTGGGCGAGAAGCTGCCGTTTCTGAGGCAAAATGAGGGCAATGCAAAAGAGACCAAAGGGTAGGGTAGACAGAACAATGGACGATACGGGTAAATTAGTATTGCAGATCGATAGACTCAAGAAGTCTTTCGGAAAATACACGGTGCTGACCGACGTCAGCTACAGCCTGCCGAAAGGCGAGATCGCGGCCATAATCGGACCCAACGGTGCCGGGAAAAGCACCTTTTTCAACCTCATAACGGGTTACCATCTCGTGGATGGCGGAACCATCCGTTTCATGGGAAGGGAGATTACCAACTGGCCGCGCCACCGCATCGCCCGCAAGGGGATCAGCCGCGCTTTCCAGGTTAGCAACATATACCCGCGCCTGACCACATTCGAGAACGTAAGACAGGCCATCCTGACGCAGCAGAAGCGTACGCTGAACATCTTTACCCCGGCACACCGGCTCGCCCGGAAAAACACGCTCGATCTGCTCGAACTGACAGGGCTTTTGTCGCACGTTGACACTGTTGCCGGCATCCTCTCGCAGGGCGACAAGAAAAAACTCGAGCTTGCCCTGGCGCTGGCGGGAAAGCCTGAACTGTTGCTCCTGGACGAGCCGACTGCAGGCATGTCGTCTGAAGAAACGCACGAAACGATGCAGCTGGTTAAACGACTGAACAGAGAGATCGGACTCAGCATTCTTTTTACGGAACATGACATTTCAGTTATCTTCGGCTATGCACAGAAGCTCTCTGTACTGTATCAGGGAATGGTCATCGCGGAAGGCACGCCCGAAGAGGTGAGAAATAACGAAGAAGCGCAAAAATGCTATCTTGGCGAGGAAGTATGATACTGGAAGTATCCGGAATAAACACCTATTACGGAACAAGCCATATCCTGTTCGATGTAGCGCTGCACATGAAACGCGGCGAACTTGTCTGCCTGCTGGGCAGGAACGGCTCCGGCAAAACCACGACCCTGCGCAGCATCATGGGTCTCACCATCCCGAAGAGGGGCACGGTGATGTTTCACGGAGAGGAACTGCGCGGACGTCCTTCCTATTATGTCGCCCAGAAGGGCATCGGCTATGTTCCTGACAACAGGCTCATCTTCCCCGACCTGACGGTGCGCGAGAACCTTGAAATCGCCCGAAAAAAATCTGAACATTACCAGGGCGAACCCTGGACGGTGGAAAAGGTTTGCGACATCTTTCCCCACCTGAAAAAGCTGGAAAAACACCTCGGCGGACATCTTAGCGGCGGCGAGCAGCAGATGCTGACCATCGCCAGAACGCTCATGGGAAATCCTGAATTGATACTCCTCGACGAGCCTGTTGAGGGGCTGGCGCCCCTTATCGTGAAAGATTTTGCTGAAAAACTCATCATGCTCAAGGAGATGGGTGTCACGATACTTTTTTCCGAACAGAACATCCGGTTTTCTCTGGCCATTGCCGAACGGGCTTATGTCATCAACAAAGGCAGGATAGAATACGAAGGCACTATCGCTGAGCTGAGCAAAAATGAAGATATCAAGCAGAAATACCTGATGATATAATCTCATGAGGAATCTATGAACCTTGGCACCCTCCTGACACGTCATGCCCGTTTCCGGCCGGATCACACTGCTGTCATTTTTCAGAACCGCCGGCTGAACTATTTTGAACTCAACAGAAGCGTCAACCGCCTCTCAAATTCATTCCTGTACAATGGCATCCGCAAGGGAGATAAAATTGCGACATTACTCCCCAACTGTCTGGAACTGTTTGAGGTTTACTGGGCCGTAGCCAAAATCGGAGCGGTGGTTGTCCCATTGAGCCCGCTGCTTCGCGGAAGCGGATTGGCTTCCCTGCTCCGTGACTCCGATGCGGTTATGATCATCACCAATAAGTCATTTGTTGAAATCCTGGATCCAATAAGGCCCGAAGTGCCGGCTATCTCCGCCGACCGGTACGTTCTGATCGACAGATCCGGAACCGAAGGCTACCGGAACTACCACGAAATGAAGGACCTCGCTTCCGATCAGGATCCGGAAGAAATTGAAATCAGCGACCATGATCCTTACAACATAATTTACAGCAGCGGCACAACCGGACTCCCCAAAGGGATTGTGCACACCCATTATGTCAGGGCCATGTACTGCATGATCTTTTCTTCATCATACAGAATTTCTCCTGAGAGCGTGGTTCTGCATAGCGGATCAATTGTTTTTAACGGGGCATTCTTAACCCTGATGCCGGCCATGTTTGTCGGAGCCACCTATATACTCCATCCCCAGTTTAATGCAGAAAACATGATCGAAACCATTCAAAGGGAGCAGGTCACCCATGTGGATGTAGTTCCGGCCCAGGTGATTGCCCTTCTCAATTCATCCCGATTTTCCTTTGATGCCTTTAAATCCCTGGAAATGTTCCTCTGCATAGGCGCTCCTCTTCTCAAAGAGCACAAGGATGAACTGAACCGCAGGCTTCCGGGACGCTTTTATGAACTCTACGGTCTGACCGAAGGGTTTGTGACGATTCTGGACAAAAATGACTATGCGGCAAAGCCAACGTCAGTTGGATGCCCCCCGCCATTCTTTGAAATGCGGATTATGGATGAAAACCGCCGGGAGGTTCCGAAAGGAGTGGTGGGTGAAATCACGGGCCGCGGACCCATACTTATGCCCGGATACTACAAGCAACCGGATCTGACCGAAAGCGCCATTATTGATGGATGGCTTTACAGCGGTGATCTGGGTTATGTTGATGAGGACGGGTACCTCTACCTTGTTGACCGCAAAAAAGACATGATAATATCCGGCGGAATAAATGTTTATCCGAAGGATATCGAAGAAATCGTGGCCCAACACACTGCTGTCCGGGAAGTTGCTGTCTTTGGCATCCCTCATGAGAAATGGGGAGAAACCCCGGTGGCCGCCGTTATCCTTCACCAGCCTGACTCTGTCACTGAAGAAGATCTGAAGGATTGGATCAATAAACGTGTGGGAGCAACCTTTCAGCGGATTCATAAGGTGGTTTTCATGGACGACTTTCCGCGCAGCACGGCAGGAAAGACCCTGAAAAGGGTTATGAGGGATGAGATGCAAGGCATTAGCCGCGAGGCTTGAGAATAGAAACCTTAAAGCAGTTCTCCTGATGCCTTTGCATAACATCTGATTAAAGGGTCTGGCAGGGGTAACGGTCTTTGGCATTCCGCAAGAATGCGATTAAGACTCCGCCAACGGCAGCAAATTCGCTCCCATGAAATCCGGGCAGCCCCAGTGGATATACACCCACGAAGCCATGATTTCGTCTCTGCCTGTGTCTCTTTGTTGACAATCAGGGGGCGCTGATATGTTTTCTTAAATATTTCTTGCGGAATGCCAAAGACCGTTAC
>JAHJJB010000250.1 GCA_018823005.1 Pseudomonadota bacterium
ATATTTGTCAATCCTGCCCAGTTTGGTCCGAATGAAGATCTTGCATCATATCCAAGAAACATTGAAGGCGATTTGAAACTCTTAAAAAAAGAAGGAGTTGCTATTGTCTTTCTTCCAAACGAAAAAGATATATATCCCGGCGGATTTCAAACCTATGTGGAACTGAAAAATCTCCCGAACCATCTTTGCGGCCTGTCAAGGCCTGTTTTTTTCAGGGGTATAACTTCCGTTGTTTCAAAGCTCTTTAATATCGTAAAGCCGCATTATGCCGTTTTCGGTAAAAAAGATTACCAGCAGTTACTTGTTATCAAACAAATGGTTAAGGATCTTAATTTCGACATTGAAATAGTGGGAGCCCCTATAGTAAGAGAAAAAGACGGTCTGGCAATGAGTTCACGAAACAGCTATCTTAATCCGGAGCAAAGAATTCAAGCTTTATCTTTATACAGGTCTATAATAAGAGCCGGTGAAATTATTCAAACCGGAGAAAGAATTTCATCAAAGATAATTGGTGAAGCAACAGCCCTTATAAAATCATATCCTGATACGGAAATAGATTACGTAAAAATTTGTGATCCGGAAGACCTTAGTGATATGGAAGTAATCGACAGACCGGCCCTCATGGCTCTTGCCGTCAAGGTCGGAAAAACAAGACTTATTGACAATATGATATTAAATAGTCAGCGACCGCAGAGCATTTAACAAGAGGTTTGTAAAATAACGGACGTTGTTAAGAAAAGGAGAAGATTGATGAGCGATGAACAATTCTTTTTTACATCTGAATCAGTAACCGAAGGACATCCTGACAAGGTAGCAGACTGCATATCCGATTCCATACTAGATGCAATAATGGAACAGGACAGAAACTGCAGGGTCGCATGTGAAACACTCGTGACAACCGGTCTTGTATTTATCGCCGGAGAAATAACAACAGAGTGCTATGTCGACATGCCCCAGATAGCCCGGGATGCCATACGTGAAATAGGATATTCTTCTTCCCAGATGGGGTTTGACTGGAAAACCTGTTCGGTTATAACAAGCATTGATCATCAATCTCCGGATATTGCCCAGGGCGTAAATATAGGCCAGGGGCTCTTCCTTGAACAGGGTGCAGGCGACCAGGGACTTATGTTCGGCTATGCCTCCGATGAAACCCCGGAATTGATGCCCATGCCCATCATGTATGCCCACAAGCTTTGTCAGCGACTTGCATATGTCAGAAAGCACGGAGCCCTTGATTTTTTAAGGCCGGACGGAAAAACTCAGGTAACAATCGAATATGAAAACGGCACTCCCAAACGGGTTGATGCCATAGTGGTTGCAGCCCAGCATAAACCTGACGTCGGTCACGATGAACTCAGGGAAGCCGTAATCGAGGAGGTAATAAAAAAAGTTATTCCGAAAGATATGATCGACGGGGATACAAGATATTACATCAATGCGACCGGAAGGTTCGTCATAGGCGGCCCTATGGCCGATTGCGGACTCACAGGCCGGAAAATCATAGTAGATACCTATGGCGGCCAGGGAAGCCATGGCGGAGGCTGCTTTTCCGGAAAAGACCCGTCCAAGGTAGACAGGAGCGCGTCTTACATGGGGCGGCATATCGCAAAAAACATTGTTGCGGCGGGGATTGCAAAGCGATGTGAAATACAGGTTGCTTACGTTATCGGCGTCGCAAAACCCGTATCAATAATGATTGATATGAAAGGAACAGGGGTAATTCCAAAGCAGCGGGTAAAGGAAATAATCAATGAGGTTTTTGATCTGAGGCCTGCCGCAATTATTGAATATCTCGACCTGTTGAGGCCGATATACAGGAATACTGCAGCTTACGGCCATTTTGGACGAAACGAGCCCGAATTCACCTGGGAAAAAACCAACATGGTTGATATTTTAAGAGAGAAGGCTGGATTATAGAGCGGGTGTTATACAAAGGCCTCAAAGAGAATAGATTATTATAAAAATATTTTAATAAATAACTTGGTTTAGGAGTACAACATGCTTGTTCCGTTTAAAAAGAGAAAACCGAAGGATTTTCTGGAGCTTGATCTTTCACTTCCTTATAAAGTAGCCGATATTTCACTTGCCGGTTTTGGTATTAAGGAAATGGAATTGTCCGAAAAGGAAATGCCGGGGCTAATGGCAATACGTGAAAAATACGGTCGTAAAAAGCCTCTTAAAGGGATGAAAGTCATGGGAAGTCTTCACATGACCATTCAGACCGCCATGCTTATTGATACCCTCAAAGTTCTCGGAGCAGACATCCGGTGGGCGACATGCAACATTTTTTCAACGCAGGACCACGCTGCTGCTGCAATTGCACAGAAAGGTTCTGCTGCGGTTTTTGCGTGGAAAGGCGAATCTCTTGAAGAATTCTGGTGGTGCACCGAACAGGCTCTTCTCTGGCCCGACGGAACAGGGCCTGACCTTATTGTTGATGACGGCGGAGACGCAACCCTTTATGTTCACCAGGGAGTCATGGTTGAAAAAGAGCCTTCATTACTTGATAAGGGATGCTCAGGCCCGGACATGAAATGCCTTATCGCGCGCCTGAAAGAGAGCTATGAAAGAGACCCCGGATTCTGGACGAAAATAGCATCCGGAATACGGGGTGTTTCAGAGGAAACCACTACAGGTGTTCACAGGCTGTATCATCTTGCAAAAACCGGCGATCTCCTCTTTCCAGCGTTCAATGTTAATGATTCTGTTACCAAATCCAAATTCGACAATCTTTACGGATGCAGGGAATCTCTTGCTGACGGTATTAAACGTGCAACGGATGTCATGATTGCAGGGAAAATGGTAGTAATTTGCGGGTATGGCGATGTCGGAAAAGGATGCGCACAGTCAATGCGCGGTTTCGGCGCCCGGGTCGCGGTTACGGAAATTGATCCGATATGCGCTCTTCAGGCTGCAATGGAAGGGTATGAAGTTATGACAATGGAAGAAGCGGTATCTGCCGGTGACATCTTTGTCACCGCAACCGGCTGCTGCGATGTCATAACAGGAAGACACATGGAAATGATGAAAGATGAAGCGATTATCTGCAACATAGGCCACTTTGACAGTGAGATTCAGACCAGTTACCTCATTAACAGTCCGAAATGCAAAAAAATAACCGTCAAACCTCAGGTTGACAAATGGATATTGAAATCAGGCCGTTCGATAATTCTGCTTGCTGAAGGAAGGCTCGTTAATTTAGGGTGCGCCACGGGACATCCGAGTTTTGTCATGAGCAGCAGCTTCACAAACCAGTGCCTTGCCCAGATCGAACTTGCAACAAAGAAATTTGAAAAGAAAGTTTATACTCTCCCGAAGGCTCTTGATGAAGAAGTCGCCCGCCTTCACCTTCCGAGGCTTAATGCCAGACTGACAAAGCTCACAAAAGAGCAGGCCGAGTATCTTGGAGTTTCGGTTAAAGGGCCCTTTAAACCTGAGTATTACCGCTACTGAAGCATCCATTATCGCGAAGGGAAAATAAAATGCCTGACGTGGACGAAATGAAAGAGGCAAAACAGTATTACACGGATATACCTCAAAAAACAGAGGGGTTTTTTCTGAAGGGATCAAACTCGCTGGATTGGGGGATGAAAAACAGACTGGCCAGAATCTTTAACCCGGTATCCGGCCGCACGGTTATGCTGGCCATCGATCACGGATATTTTCAAGGCCCCACAACCGGACTTGAGCGGATTGACGTCAATATTCTTCCCCTTGTGCCTTATGCAGATACGTTAATGCTCACCCGGGGCATTCTCAGAAGCATTGTTCCGCCTTCTATCCAAAAACCGATCGTTCTGCGCGTGTCAGGCGGTACCAGCATCCTTAAAGAACTCTCAAACGAAGAAATTGCTGTGGACATCGAAGATTCGATCCGGCTGAATGTTTGTGCCATGGCTGTTCAGGTTTTCATCGGCGGTGAGTATGAACGGCAATCGATTATCAACATGACAAAGATGGTGGATATTGGCACCCGCTATGGAATTCCGACCCTTGCTGTCACAGCGGTAGGCAAAGAGATGGCCCGCGATGTCCGTTACTTCAGGCTTGCCACCCGTATTTGTGCAGAACTGGGCGCCCATTACATCAAAACCTACTATGTGGAAAAAGACTTTGAAACCGTCTGTGCCTCCTGCCCGGTGCCGATTGTGATGGCCGGTGGCAAGAAAATACCGGAACTGGATGCACTGACCATGGCCTACAATGCCGTCCAGCAGGGCGCCAGCGGTGTTGACATGGGCCGGAATATTTTCCAGGCCGAATCCCCAAGCGCCATGATTCAGGCGGTTAAAGCGGTGGTCCATAACAGCGAGACCCCGGAAAAAGCTTTTGATCTTTACAATACGCTTAGAAATCAACAATAAAGAATGGGCGCTCTGCCGATGAAAGTCGCCAGGTGGTATAATAATCGGGATATTCGAATAGAGGAAGTGCCGACACCCAGTCCAGGCCCCAAAGAGATGCTGGTCAAAGTGATGGCCTGCGGCATCTGCGGGAGTGATGTTGCAGAATGGTATCGACTTCCCAGAGCCCCGCTGGTGCAAGGACATGAAATCGGCGCGCAGGTGGCGGAAGTCGGGGAATCCGTTACAAAATTTAAGCCGGGTGACAGGGTATTTATTACACCCAAAGTGCCCTGCATGAAATGCCATTATTGTGTAAATGAGCACTATCCGCAATGTTCTGAGGTCAAAGAAAGACTACCCGGCGGATTTGCCGAATATATCCTGGTGCCTGAGATTCTGATAGAGAACGGGTCATGGCTGTTACCTGAAAACGTGACATATGATCAGAGCACATTTATAGAGCCGCTTGCCTGTGTCATCAGAGCTCAGAGACTGGCCGGTTTGAAAACAGGCCATACAATCATGGTGCTCGGATGCGGTATGTCCGGTTTACTTCATATAGAACTTGCAAAATTTAATGATGCCAGAGTCATTGCAACGGATATAAATACAAAGCGATTGAAATTTGCCCGGAAGTCCGGAGCAGATGCTACCATCCTTGTTAACCATAACATTCCTGAACGACCGGGTTCCGAAACCGGCCGGTTAGCCGATGTCGTGATGCTGTGTACTTCTGCCATATCGGCGGTGGAACTGGCATGGAAATGTGTGGATAAGGGGGGCGCAATTGTTTTTTTCGCGGTACCGGGTCCCACCCAAACGGTAACAGTTCCGATCAACGATTTCTGGACTAAAGAAATTCGGATTCTTACTTCCTACTACTGCGGACCTCCTGATATAAAGGAGGCGATTAATCTTATAAAAACAGGCGCCATCAGGACCGACGATTTGATTACCCACAATCTCCTGCTATCGGAAACAGAAAAAGGTTTTCAGTTGGTGGTGGATGGTAAAGAATCGCTAAAAGTCATTATCAATCCGAATAGGTAAATCGGTGAGACATTTGCATAACCCCTGATTAAATGGTCTGGCATGGGTAATGGGCTTTGGCATTCCGCAAGAATGCGACTCAGG
>JAHJJB010000251.1 GCA_018823005.1 Pseudomonadota bacterium
AGGCTTTTTACGAAGAGATCAAATTTGAAGAACAGGACATATGACTTTTAACAACAGGCATATCTGGATAAAAACCATAAAACAGGTATTTTTTATTACCCTGATTGTATTGGTTGCCGGGTTTGCTTCAAACCGGATCAGGTCCGACAAAATGCCTCTTGTGGAAGACTGGTCAGCAAAATCAAAACTTGTGACATCATCCGGGGAGAATCTGGAAATATCTCTTTTAGAAGCGACGAACCTGTTTAAGGAAAAGCGCGCTGTATTCATAGATGCCCGGTCAAAAGAAGAATTTGAAAAGGGACACATAACTGGCGCTATAAGCCTTCCGTACAAGGAAGCAGGCTGGAAATTTGCTGAAGCAATGACCGGGGTTTCAGAAGACACCGCCGTAATCACATATTGCGACGGGGAAAAGTGTGAACTCAGCATGGAGCTTGCGATTTTTCTCCGTAATGCAGGCTATAAAAACGTGAAGGTTCTGTCAAACGGCTGGGCGGTCTGGAAACAAAACGGCCTGCCCACGGAAGTCGGAGAGTGATGAAAGAAGGGATAAGACAAACAATTTCGATATCTCTGTATCACGGGGCAAGGTTTGTTCTGGGCATAGTATTTGTCTATGCGAGTTACGACAAGATCCTTCACCCGGCGGCCTTTGCAAAAATAATCTATAATTACCAGATTCTTCCGGATGAACTTATCAATCTGGCCGCCATATTTTTACCCTGGCTTGAACTTATAACCGGTTCTCTTCTTATAATTGGTCTATGGTTGCCGGGTTCCGTTTTTATCGGCAATATCCTTCTGATCATATTTTTCTGCGCACTTATGTATAATAAAGCCCGCGGACTCGATATAAGCTGCGGATGCTTTTCGACAAGCGAAAGCGCGGCGCCTGAATCAACCCTTTATTTATTACGCGATTTTTCTTTTGTCGTAATTGCGGTTTATCTTTTCTTTAAATGTTTCATAACGGATCCTCTCAGCCTTAAGCGTTCTTCCTGAATATTCCCTTGACTCATGTAATTAATTCATATATTTATGGATTTATAAAAAGCCCGAGCTTACTCTTTTCGATTCAATTTTAAAGCCTTCTATATGGTTAAAATATGCCGGTTAAAAGATTCTTTGTTTCGATAATTCTTGGGGTCGTCTTTGTTTTATTATGTATCGGCTCTGCCGCAGCTAAGGAAGAGTATGCGAAGAAAACTGGGAAGGGATGCATATTCTGTCATGAGGAGAAAACCGGGGGCGGTTTAAAAACGGCCGGGATTGCGTATATCAAAAACGGATACCAGTATCCGATCCCGCTCTTTATCATGGAAAAAGCCGCAAAGGTTCAAAGCGCTTTTCATAAAAGCCTCAGATTTATTATCGGATACCTTCATATTCTTGCCGCGTTTATACTTGTCGGCGCTATCTTTTATATACACATATTCATTAAACCTTCACAGATAACCGGGGGCATCCCGAAAGGCGAGCGTATTCTCGGTTTATCATGCCTGTTTACACTCATGGTAACAGGCATTTATCTGACCTGGTTCCGCATAGACAGGTTCGGACATTTTTTTGACATCCAGTTCGGGCGCGTCCTTTTTATTAAAATCCTTCTTTTTATCCTGATGCTTCTTTTTGCCCTAACAGCCGTCACATTTATTCACAGACAGATGGGAAAGGAATCAAAAGCCGCGGTAGCGAAATCCGATCCGGGAGAGATTACTTTTGAAGATCTGAAGAATTTTGACGGATCCTCCGAAAACCCGGCATATGTGGTTCATGATAAAAAGATTTATGATGTGTCTGGAAGCGCAAAGTGGAAAAACGGAAGGCACTTTGGAAAGCATTCGGCAGGGACTGATCTTACCGAAGCATTAAAAGGGGCACCTCACGGTCCTGAAGTTCTGGAAAAGGTGAAATTTGTCGGCCAGATGCAGGATACGCAAAAAGAGCCCGAAAAGATGAGTAAAACAAGAAAGCTCTTTGTTTTCATGGCTTACTCCAATATGGTTATAATACTTCTTATAATTTTTTGCATTGGTGTCTGGCGCTGGGGTTTTAATATAATTCTTGAAACACCGTCCGGTGAGGCCCTTGCTGCAAAAAACTGCATCGATTGCCACAAAAAACTGAATCCGGGCATCTATGCCGACTGGGAAAAAAGCATCCATGCCGGAGTCGGTGCTGATTGTTACAAATGCCATAAAGCAACCGAATCACTTTCAAATGCGGCAAGCAAAGCGCATCTAAAACATTCATCGCTTTTAATAACATCTTTTGTCAGCCCGGCAACCTGTTCCGAATGCCATCCGAAACAGGTTGCCGAATATGCAAATAGCAAACATGCAAATACTCTGGAGATTATATGGAAAGTTGATAAATGGCTTCAACACGGGATGAATAATGATGTCGAACGCAACAGCGGGTGTTATGTATGCCATGGTACGGTTGTCGATGTTAAAGAAGGGAAACCGGTTGAAGGATCATGGCCGAATGTCGGAGTAGGGAGAAAGAATCCTGACGGCAGTCTGGGAAGCTGCACAAGCTGCCATACAAGGCACAGGTTTTCGGTTGCCGAGGCAAGAAAACCTGAAGCCTGCGGCCAGTGCCATCTCGGCCCTGATCATCCCCAGATAGAAATATACAATGAATCGAAACATGGGGCCATATACAATGCGGAAGCAGGAGAATGGAACTGGACTACAGACGATGGCACATGGAAAGCAGGAAGAGACTTCAGATCCCCGACATGCTCTGCCTGCCATATGTCGGCGGCTCTTGGTGTTTCAAAAACTCACGATGTTACCGAAAGGCTTTCGTGGGAGCTTCAGGCGCCATCAACAGTAAGGCCGTCTGATTTCAAGGCTTTTCCAGCAAAAACCGACTGGATGAATGAAAGAGCGAAGATGATAATGGTTTGCCGGCAGTGCCATTCTGAAGAATGGGCAAATTCACACTTTAAGAATCTTGATAATGTAATTTCAAATTATGAGAGCAATTACTATAAACCGGCTGCAAAAATCATGGATGATCTTTACGGAAGAGATCTCCTTTCAAAAAACTCCTATTTCGATGAAGCTCTTGAATGGGAATTCTATGAATTGTGGCACCATGAGGGAAGAAGGGCCAGGATGGGTTCAGCCATGATGGCTCCTGATTATGCGTGGTGGCATGGTTTCTACGAACTGAAGCACCGCTTCAACAAGTTAAAGGAGGCTTCCGAAGAAGCTCTTAAAAAAAGGAAAGTTTATGTTTATAAGGATTTTCCCGGAAAAGAGGGCAAAGATTGATATGAGAACACAGGAGTCAGAAGACAGAATACAGAAAAAAAACAATATCATGGTTATTCTGGCTCCTGTATTCTCATGCTTCGTTGAGTCCGCCCCGGAAGTGAATGAAGGTTAGTTGGGAGAAGATTCGAGTATCTTCCCCTTCGTACTTATCACAACCTTTTCCATTGGAATATTAACCCCTGCTTTTTCCATTCCTTTTTTCACTATAATGGGAAGGCCTGAACAGCATGGAACCTCCATTATTATTGTTGTTACGCTTTTTATGCCGGCTTTTGAAAAAACATCCGCAAATTTGTCTATATATTCCTGAACGTTATCAAATTTGGGACACCCCATCATGACGGCTTTTCCTTTCAAAAAGTCCCGGTGCAGGGTCGGAAAGGTAACGGGTACGCAATCGGCCAGAACCAGAAGATCGGCGCCTTTTAAAAAGGGAGCGTTTGCCGGAACTAGCTTTATCTGAATCGGCCAGTGGGAAAGGGCAGATTCGCCTGCTTCTCCTATAAAGGAAGGCTTGTTGGCATCCTTACAGGCAAAGATCTGCATTCCGGCCGACTGGCATCCGCAT
>JAHJJB010000024.1 GCA_018823005.1 Pseudomonadota bacterium
GTTTGACCTGTGTAGACATTGGAATATCGCCGATTTCATCGAGAAAAATAGTGCCTCCGTGGGCTGCTTCGAACCGGCCGATTCTGCCTTTGTCTGCACCGGTGTATGCACCTTTTACATGCCCGAAAAACTCACTTTCAAGAAGGTTCTCATTCAATGATGCACAATTGACCTTTATGAAAGGATTTGAATTGCGATTACTGACCTCATGAATGGCCCTTGCAACGAGTTCCTTTCCCGTCCCGCTTTCTCCGTAAATCATGACCGGGGCATCAGTAAGCCCCACGTTATCAATCAGTTCATAAAGTGACTGCATTATCATCGATTTGCCGAAAATTCCGTAGTATCCCTCATCCAGATGGAGCGATTTGCGAAGTTCAACAATTTCCAGCTGCTTCCGGACGATCTCCGACATGTCTGTCAGTGTTTCGACAGCCCCGATTATGTTCCCGCTGTCATTCCTCAAAACGGATGCGTTTTTCATAATATTGACGAGACGATTTTCCTTATTGGTGATAGTGCATTTTTTTGCACGGACATCTCCAAGAGCGTAAAGAGCGCACCACTTTTCTCCGGGACCTTTCCCGAAAATTTCGCACCCGGTGCAATCAAGTTCGCGGCATGATTTGCCAATCAATTCTTCAGCCCGATAACCGGTCAAATGTTCGGCGGCCGGATTCATGGCAAGGATTTTTCCGTCAGGGGCTACGACCAGGATACCATCCTGAAGGGTGTCTACTATCGTTTTCCAGTGTTTCGATAAATCCATTTTTTTTATTTCTCCTGTACCAGAGATGTAAAGCTGTTAACTCATAGGTTAACGCTGTTGACATAATACCTTTATAGATTTATATCAAAGAGGATATGATCTGTAAATATATCAAATATACCAAAAGATTAAAAGCAGTTTGATTTTCAAATAATCATTTCTTATCCCGTATTAACTGGCGCATGGTACCCAGTTGCTCCTCTTACCTGTTAATCTTGCTGTTTAAAATGATTAACACATTACGAAGATATAAACGTTGATGGATTTTTTTATAAATTATTTATATGTATATTCAGTTGGTTATTTGCTTTGTGAATATTTGGCACAACTTTTGCTCTTATCTTAGAACTGCAAAGCAACTCACAACTAATATATAAACCTGTTTAAAGAAAGGAAGGTAATTATGTTCAAAAAAGCACTCTTTGTATTGCTGACTTTAATCATCGGTGTCGGTTTCGCAGATTATTCTCTTGCGGCAGAGGCCGGAAATAAAAGAAAGGGAAAATATACATACCGGAAGGTTTACGAATCCTGCTTAAAACGCGGAGCAGTCGAAACGGCCAAACCGAAAGCCAATCCCGATGCTCATACACAGGCTGAATGGACCAGAATATTCAAAGAGAAAAAATTTGCCGAGTTCGGGTGCGAGGAAGAGTGGAGCAAGCTCAGCGAAGAACAACTGAGAGACATATTCTCTTATTTGCATGACCATGCTTCAGATTCGGGTACGCCGGCCAAATGCAATTAAAGTGCATTTGTAACGGTGATGTGAATAATGAATTCTATCGCCAAGACTTTGCCAGTCAGATCTTTTATTAAAATCAGGATAGGAGAAAAAAGATGAAAATAAAATATACAAAACAAATTTTAGCAGCCTTATTTATGGCCATTACCTTGATTTTAGGAACCGGACTTTCTCAAGCAGCGGAAAACACAGCAAAGCCGGACTGGTTTTTCAGCGACTTGGTGGACATGACATTTGTGAAACAACATGTCCAGGTGCCTATGGCTGAAAACGTGATGCTCATTGACGCCAGGCCTAAAAGAGCCAAATATGATTCAGGCCATATTCCGATGGCGGTAAGTATTCCTGATATGGAATTTGATGAAAATATAGAAAAGCTTCCCAAAAACAAGGAAACACTTTTAATTTATTACTGTGAAGGGGTTGAATGCAAGCTGAGCCATAACAGTGCGAAAAAAGCGGTAAAGCTCGGTTATACCAATGTCAAGGTTTATGCCGATGGGTTTCCGGGCTGGATGAAAGAGTCGGGTCACTATGCATCGGTATCGGCCGAATTCGTGAAAAAGCAGCTTGACGGCGGAACGGACATGCTTCTTATCGATTCAAGACCAAAGAGAGCAAAATTTGACAAGGGGCATATTCCCGGCGCGTTGAGTATTTCTGATTCTGAATTCGAACAGATGACCGGCCAACTGCCTCAGGATAAAAGCAAGCTTTTGATTTTCTATTGCGAAGGATACGAATGCAAATTGAGTCATAAATCGGCTAAAA
>JAHJJB010000252.1 GCA_018823005.1 Pseudomonadota bacterium
AATAATTAATTTACGTATCATTTGATGAAAATCTGGCCGACTCTATAAGAATTTAAAATATGATGGATTGCACAATCAAGAACGGGATAGTTGAATCCAAGTGACTGAAAAAGACATTTCAGTTTTACTGCTTCACAATATAGATATGAGCTGGGAAAGTTCAGACATAGAACAAGTCGCCCGGGAGATATCCACGTTGGAAGGCGCTATCACGGCAGAAGGGTACACCGTCATCAACACCCCGCTGCATAAAGACAACCTCGCGTCGGTTCTCGCCTCTTTTGATCCGCAGTCGCACATCGTTTTCAATTGGTGTGAAAGCATCCCGGGTGTCCTGAAAAGCGAGTCCGACGTGGTCAGAACTCTTGAAAAAATGGATTTCGTCTACACGGGTTCGGGAACTGCAACGATAGAACGTAGCTGGAACAAACCTGAAATCAAGGACATCCTCCACAACGGCAAAGTCTCCACTCCGGCGTGGAGCGTCTTCAAAAACGAGGAATGTCCCGACTGGAACTGCTATCCAGCGATCGTCAAACCAGCGCTAGAGCACTGCAGTTATGGTCTAACGCATGAATCGGTGGTTTCAAAAGCGGATGAGCTGCAGAACAGAATCAGATATGTCCTGGACAATTTTAAAGGTCCGGCCCTTGTCGAAGACTTCATAGACGGAAGAGAATTTCACGTGCCTGTCTGGGGTAACGGAAGCATCGAAATGCTTCCCCCAATCGAGATGGACTTCTCTGTGTGCTGTGATTTTCATGAAAGGCTCTGTACATACGACAGCAAGTTCAAAGAGGATTCGCAGGATTTCCGAAAAATAGGAATTATCCTCGAGCCAAACATTACCCGGAAAGAATATCTGGCTCTCGAAAAAATCGTGAAAAAAGCGTATGCGCTCACTGGCTGCAGAGACTATGCAAGGCTTGATGTCCGTCTCCGCGACGGCGTCTTCTATGTAATCGACGTGAATCCCAATCCCGACATCGGCGCCGAAACCAGCATGGCCTATGCCGCCGGAGAAAAAGGATACAGCTACGGCGCGATGCTAAGCAGGCTCATCCACCTTGCATTTATACGACACCCTATGTTGAAGAAAAACTGCAGCGGATAAATGGGGGGGAAGCGACCCCGTTCAGGCCGATTAAAAAGTCATTTTAATTTCAAGTTTTTATGAGTCCATTCATTTCAGGTTCGGGGGAGAATAGGGAAAAGAAGGTTGTAAGTCAAGATGTTCGCAGGTAAAAAATGCGGGCCAGGCGACATGTATTTCATGCATGCCGCCTGGCCCGCTCTGTATTGGTTTCTCAGCCGGCATTCCGGAGAAAATCAGTTCTCGGGAATGCCGGTCGGAAAAGTATCAGTCCTTCCTGAAAACGCCGAACAGTTTGTCAAGGCCTGACTTTTCAAGTTTGGAAACACTGTCAAGTTCCCCGGCGTCCAGCCAGATGCCTTCACATGTCGTGCACTTGTCGACAAGGATGCTCTTGTAATCAATCTCGACAAGTTCCATGCCGCATTTGGGGCATCGCATGTGATGCAGCGCCCGCAGTTTCTTTTTCTCAGCTTCTGCAAGTTTTTTCTGTGCTTCATCCTTGAGTTTTTTAAGTTTTTCAAACTCATTGCGCGCAATATATTCCTGTTCCTTTTCACTCGGTTTTTTTGCCATTTATTCCTCTCCTGTTTTGATCTTAATGTTTGAAGTAGGTTTATCCGGGCGGGTGCCGTGCCATTTTTCTAATTATATGACCGTTTATATGTATGCCCGAATTGCAAGTCAATACCTATTAGGTGTTTCCGGAAAAATTTTTAAGCTTTGTTTTGAGATATGGTTTAAGTTTATTTTTAATTTTCATGATAACAATCAATATCATTAATATATTGATAATACGACAATTTATGGAAATATTTTCCATAGTATATTGGCAATGGAGTGATGTTTTGATACAATTGCGTATTTTGGATTCAATACTCGGTCCAGCAATAACAACCGATGTTGATATCCTAGTAAAAAGGCAATAAAATCTTTTTATTCCTTTTCGCCTTCGGGTATTTCAAGCTGCTTCAGCCTGTTTTCAAAAAGGGCGCTTTTTCCGGTCAGTTCTTTCGAAAGCGCTTCAAGTTCATCAAAAAGGTTGTCAATCGATGTCTGGGAGGCATAGATAGCCTGAGAAAGTTCGACGATCTTTTTGCCGGTCCCTCCTTCGGATGCCTTCTGCATTGCTTCGGTGTATTCAGTAAGCTCTTTTTCCAGGGATTCGATCCGGTTTTCCGTTTTTGCGATTCTCTGCTCGAGCGGTTTTAATGTTTTAGACTTTTCGGTTATTATTTCTGAGCGAAGACGGCGAAGTTCCTTTTTGTTGAATCTTATGCCTGCTTCAGGGCTTTCATCGGAGGCAGGAAAATTTTTGACAAGACCTTTTTCGTCTTTCCAACCTTCTTTCTCAAGGAACCGCTGGTAGGTTCCTTCGAAAACATGCACATTATCGTCCTGGAATACAATCAGGCGTTCGGCAAGGGCATGGAGAAACATTTCATTGTGGGTTACCATGACTACTGCGCCTTCAAAACTGTCGAGGGCCGCAAGCAGGGCATCGCACGAGTCCATATCAAGATGGTTTGTCGGTTCGTCCAGGATAAGCAGATTGACAGGCGTTGCAAGGAGTTTGCCCAGAAGAACCCTGCTCTTTTCGCCTCCGGATAAAACGCCGATTTTCTTTAAGGCAGAATCTCCTTCAAACATCATGACTCCGCAGATGTTTCGTGCAGTCTGCCTTTCAATATCGTGATGGGAATAAAGAATTTCTTCTTCTATTGTCCGGCTGTCTATAAGATGGTTCACGTTTGTCTGCTCAAAAAAACCTTTGATCGAAGCCGGATTATAATCGACCTGTCCGGTCTGGGGTGAGAGGGTGCCCGCAAGAATTTTCAGAAGGGTTGTTTTGCCTTTGCCGTTTTTCCCGATGACGCAGACCCTGTCACCGGCTCCGATGGTGATATCTAAATCACTGATAAGGGGTGTATCCTGATCATATGAGAAAGAAATGCCGCTTGCGCCAAGAATACGCTTTCCACGGTAAGGAGCGCTCCTGAAGGAGAAATCAAGGGTTTTGATCCTTTCCAGCTTATCCTTTTTCTCCATCTTGCCCAGGGTCTTTACTCTCGATTGCACCATGTTGGCGAGCCTTGCCTTTGCCCTGAACCGGCTTATAAAGAGCTCGATCTCTTTCCTGCGCTTATCGTCATTGACCCGTGTTTTTTCGTATATCTCCTCGTCCTGCGCGGTCTGAGTGTAATATTTTTCGGTGTTGCCCGCAATCTTGCGGATTTTTTTCCTGTGAATCCCGAGAGTATGGGTTACTATTTTATCCATGAACCCCCTGTCATGCGTGATCAGCATGAGTTCGTGGGGCCAGTTGACCAGAAAGCGCTCGACCCAGCGTATTGAAGTGATGTCAAGATAGTTAGTAGGTTCGTCGAGGAGCAGAAGGTCGGGTTCTGATACAATCACTTTGGCAAGATTAAGACGCACCTGGAATCCTCCGGAAAGATCGAGCGGATTGGCGTCCAAATCATTCTGTGAAAAACCGAGGCCTGCAAGAATTTTTTCGACCTTCCAGAAATGATCCTTCTCGTTTTCAGTAAGCCCCTTCATGCCCTCCTTGAGCACCGTATCTTCCGTGAATTCCATATGCTGCTCAACGCAGCCGATACGGTAGAGCTTAGGTATAATTATGGCTCCGGAGTCAGGAAGTTCCTCTTTTTTTATGAGTCTGAATAAAGTCGTTTTTCCGTGGCCGTTCCGCCCTACAAGCCCGATCCTTTCTTTTGGGTTTATCTTGAAGCCGGCCCCTTCAAAGAGGACGTAACTGCCATAACTTTTTGTAATATTTTCTACGCTTATCATGATCGTATTCCCTGTAAAAATTATGGCAACTTAAAGCCTCTTTGAGAACAAAAAGCAACAGGAAAATGAAAGTGCGAGGTATGAGGCGTGAGGCACGAGGCGTAAGTTGAAAAGAATGTTTCTGGTTTCCGGATAAAAAACCGAAAACCAGAAACTATAAACCAGAAACCGTTTAATTATCCTCCGAAAGATTCCTCGGGCATATCAATCGGTGCGCCGTTTATGTTTAATATTGCATCCATGTTTCCCATTGTTTTTGGAAGAACACTGCAGATAAAATATTCGGCTGTCCGGTACTGACCTTCGTAATATGCCACATTTTTATTTTTTGATGCCATTTCTCTGATTGAAGCACCGTCGGCATTTCCCGCGAGTTTTTCGAGTTTCGGTATGGCAATCGAAGCTCTCCACAAGTGCATCCATGCCATAATGACATCGCCCATCACATCCAGCAGGGGGCTTGCAAAGGCAAAGGCCGTAAGAACCTTTTCAGACATGGCGATTTTCCCGATGTGAAGCGCTGTTTTGCCAAGCTTGTTTACAGCAGCTTCAACTTTTTCGGCGGAGTCTTTCAGTTTTGCATGCTTCTTTGCTTCAGCGATTGTTTTATTCATTTCTCCAAGAAGTTCCATGAAAGGCTTTCCGTTTTTCATGCCCAGCTTTCGGCCAAGCAGATCCATTGCCTGGATACCGTTTGTTCCTTCATAGAGGCTGGTTATCTTGCAGTCTCTTAAAAGCTGCTCAACGGGAAATTCCGCAATATATCCGTAACCACCGTAAACCTGAACGGCCTGCGTGCATACTTCAAAAGCCTTGTCCGAACAGTATGCCTTGATGATTGGAGTCAGGACTTCAACGTAACCCCAGTATTTTTCTCTTTCCTCCCTGCTGCTCGATGTGTTCAGGATGTCGAAACAATTGCCTATGTAATAAATGAAGCTTCTCATCCCTTCGACATGGGCTTTCATCCAGATCAGCATGCGGCGAACGTCGGGATGTTCGATTATGGGAACTCTCGGAGCGCTCTGATCGAACATCTTTAAAAGGGGCCTTCCCTGAACGCGTTTTCTCGCATAGCCGAGGGCATGCAAATAAGCGGCGCTTGCCATGGAAAAAGCCTGAATTCCGACGCCGAGGCGGGCTTCATTCATCATGTGAAACATGACCTTCATTCCCTTGTTCTCTTCCCCAAGAAGCGTGCCGCGGCATTTGCCCTTGCTTCCCAGTGAAAGACTGCATGTCGAGCTCCCGTGAATACCCATTTTCTCTTCAATGCCTGTGCAGATAACATCATTTGGTTCCCCGAGACTTCCGTCTTCATTGACCCATATTTTGGGGACTATAAACAGGGAAATTCCCTTTGTGCCTTCGGGAGCTCCTTCAATGCGCGCCAGAACAGGGTGTATTATATTTTCCGTAAGATCCTGTTCACCTCCTGTTATAAATATCTTGTTCCCTGTAATGGAATATGTGCCGTCAGGATTCTTTTTCGCAGAAGTTGTCAGATTTCCAACATCAGAGCCTGCTTCAGGTTCTGTCAGAAGCATGGAGCCGCCCCATTGTCCGGAGTACATTTTGCCGAGAAAGAGTTCCTTCTGTTTTGGTGTTCCGAAAACTTCTACAAGTTTTCCAGCGCCGTGGCACAGGCCGGGATAGGTTGAAAATGAACAGTTTGCCCCGTTGAAATATTCGGCTGCCGATATGGCAACCGTGATTGGGAGACCCTGGCCGCCCACAGCAGGATCATCAAGCATCGCGATCCATTCGCCCTTCCTGTAAAGGTCAAATGCCCGGTGAAAAGAAGAGGGCACCATTACTTTTCCGTTTTCAAACCGGCACCCTTCACTGTCACCTAAAGCATTGATCGGAAGAAGCTCCTTTATTGCAAGATTGCGCGCCTCCGAAATAATGAGGTCGATAGCTTTTTTGTTGAATTCACGATATTTATCACACTTAATCAGTTCTTCGATTTCCAGTTGTTCAAAAAGTACAAAATCTATATCCCTTCTGTCTGCTATTTCCTGTGCCATGTTTCTTCCCTTTCTCTTCAGATTATAAACTTGGAGATGATCTCCTTCATTATTTCGGTTGTTCCGCCGCCTATTGACAGTACCCTGTTATCACGGAAGAGCCTTTCAACGAGGTATCCGCGCATGAACCCGTATCCGCCGAATATTTGTACAGCTTCATATGTGACTCTGTCGCTGACGCTGGTGGCAAAATTCTTGGCCATTGAAATTTCTTTTATCTGGTTTGCCCCGGAATCTATCTTAGCGGCTACGCGGTATGTGAATTCCCGGCTAACTTCAACTAGGGTGGCCATTTCGACAAGCTTATGGCGGATTACCTGAAAAGCCTTTATGGGGCGGCCAAAAGCCTCTCTCTTTTTAGCATATTTCAGGGATTCTTCAAGAGCCAACTGTGATGTTATATTGGCCATGATTGCAAGCTGGAGCCTTTCGGTCTGAAAATTTTCCATAATGCCGTAAAAGCCCTCGTTTTCTTTGCCAATAAGATTTTCAGCCGGGACCCGGCAGTCATCAAAAAATATCTGCGCGGTGTCGGAAGCCCACCAACCGGTTTTTTTCAGCTTGTTTGAGACCGAATAACCGGGGGTTTTCGATTCAATAATAAGAAGACTTATTCCGTGGGCCCCGTTTTCTCCGGTGCGCACTGCGCAAGTTATCTGGTCGGCCCTGCATCCGCTTGTTATAAAAGTCTTGCTCCCGTTAACAACATAATGATTGCCGTCCTTTACCGCGGTTGTCCTTATGCTTGCGACATCGGAGCCTCCTTCAGGTTCGGTAATGGCAAGGGCGGCAATTTTCTCACCAGCCAGAACAGGTTTTACAAATTTTTCTTTCTGCTCTTTAGTTCCGGATCTCACAATGGGAGGTATGGCGATGTTAAGGGAGCCGAGCCCGGCAACAAGTCCTCCTGAACCGGAACGCATGAGTTCTTCCCAGACGGCTATCTGGAAAAAGATGTCTCCGGGTGTTCCGCCCAGCTCTTCAGGGTATCCTGTTCCAAGTATTCCGACTTCCGCAGCTTTTTTGTAAAGGGAGCGCGGAAATTCGCATTCTTCTTCCCATTCCTCTATAAAAGGAAGAATCTCCTTGCCAACGAATTCTTTTACGGAGCGGCGAACCATTTCATGGGCTTTCCCGAAGTATTCCTGGCAGGAAGCCTTTGCAGCAAATTCTAATGCCATAGTTTACCTCATGTTTCCTGCGCCATCGGAGCAGGGGGCATAACAAGCGCAGAGCCTTCCGCCACGGTTTCGCCTTTTTGGTTTGTCCATGTGAGAGCCATCCTGACCCAGCGCTTCTTTTCCATCTTTTCAGAAACTTCGCCTGTTGCGGTTATGGTGTCGCCAAAATATGTCGGAGCTTTAAAACGGCAGGTTATTTCGAGAGCGACCGTTCCAAGGCCGGGGAGTTTCATGCCCAGTACGGGAGCGATAAGGCTTTGGGGAAGGGCGCCGTGGGCGATTCTTGTACCGAAAGGAGTCGCTTTTGCAAATTCCTCGTTTAAATGCATTGGGTTGAAATCACCCGAGATTCCGGCGAAAAGATAAACATCTGTTTCTGAAATCGTTTTTGTAAAAGAGGCGGACATGCCGACTTCAAGCTCGTCGTATGTGAAGCCCAGTTCGAACTTCGGTTTTTCATCAGATCTGAAATGATCAATACCCATTATGGTGGAAGTGCTCTTTTTCGCAAATACGGCTTTAACTTTCATGCCTGTGCGCATTTTGCTTAAGGGGACTCCTTTGACTATATGCGCTATCGGCGTATCAGAACCGGTTATTTTGATAAGGGCAAGAATATACGGTGGTTTAA
>JAHJJB010000253.1 GCA_018823005.1 Pseudomonadota bacterium
ATTATTGACGAGGAAGGCTTTAAAGAAATTGCAGGCGCAGGATTGATCGACTCGTAAAAAGCCCGTCAACAGGCCGAGGACGATTAATCTCCGGCCGGGGGTGAGGGTGGAGCCACTTGACCGGAAAAGCGAAGAGCCAACCCCGCAGCTTTTTGCGGAGAGCCGAGGCGGATTCGGACATGTTTCTGGCAAATGCTATAATATGGAGGGAATGCATATGTCGGACAAGATAAGATCTTGTGTAATAATTACCGGCAAGGTCCAGGGCGTTTGCTTCAGGATGGAGACTAAACGGGTTGCGGACAGATTTAATGTCTGCGGATGGGTAAGGAATAACAGGGACGGGACAGTTGAAGCTATTTTTGAAGGGAAAATGAGTGATATCGATTCGGTACTTAAATGGTGCAAAAAAGGCCCGCCCTATTCGAGAGTTGTGAGAGTTGACGTTGAACAGGGTTCATATTCCGGTGAATTTGAAGGGTTTGATGTAAAGTACAGATAAAAAAAGCGGCCTGTTTTTGCTTTAAACACAAAAAACAAACCGCCTTAAAGTGGATTTCAGTTTGATCTTATTCTTTGAGATTCTTGCCGGGTCTGAATTTAACAACGTTGCAAGCTTTGATTTTGATGGGCGCACCTGTCTGAGGATTGCGGCCTTTTCTGGCTTTACGGCGGACTTTTGTAAAAGTGCCGAAACCAACGAGAGTAACCTTGCCGTCTTTTTTCTTAAGAGTTTTTGCAATGCTGTCCATGAAAGAGCTTAGAGCAGCTGCCGCCGCGACTTTGGGAATGCCGGCATCCTGTGCCGCCTTGTCTACCAATTCTGCTTTTGTCATAGTGCTTTTCCCCCTTTTGATTTTGTTGGTTAATAATGAACATCCTCTTCCCTCCTGCCAATATAGCAGGAATTTATTGATGTCAAGTGAAAATCAGCATCCCACAACACTTTTTATGGTTCCGGCTGTCTTAAACCGCGCCATGCCAGCCTCTCCTGCGATGCCCGTTTGAACATGTTATATTAACACGAAAAGAAAAAGTCATTATAATGTTGCCGGGCGATGGTTGCGGGGCAGCAATTACGTAAGGCTAAAAAAGAGCATTAACGAAAACCACCGGGTCAAAGTCCTGCAGGTCACCAACGCTCTCACCTATCCCGATATACTGAATCGGCAATTTAAAAGTGTTGCATATACTGATGACGATTCCGCCCTTGGCTGTTCCGTCCAGTTTTGTAAGCGCTATCCCTGTCACTCCGAGTGCTTCGTTAAAAAGTTTTGCCTGTGATATGGAATTCTGTCCGGTTGTAGCGTCAAGAACAAGAAGTATTTCATGAGGTGCATCCGGCATTTTTTTTGCAATGGAGCGTTTTATTTTTTTAAGCTCTTCCATCAGGTTTGTTTTTGTATGAAGCCTGCCGGCAGTATCGATAATAACCACATCCATATTCCTTGCTGAAGCCGCTTCAATTCCGTCATATGCCACAGCAGCAGGATCGGCGTTATCTTTGTGTTTTACAATGTCGGCTCCGGCTCTCTCCGCCCATATGGAAAGCTGTTCAACTGCTGCAGCACGAAAGGTGTCTGCCGCCGCGATAAGAACTCTATTTCCAGAAGCAGCGAATTTTGTTGCAAGCTTCCCTATAGTTGTGGTTTTACCGACACCGTTGACGCCAACCACCATGATTACGTGTGGCTTGCTGACCTGCGACTTCGGACGGGAAGCATTGCTGTTCAAAAGCCGGATTATTTCATCTTTCAGAATTCCCTTGATTTGATCTGATCCGGAAATCGCAGGAGCTTTTTCGGATATGCATTGTATAAGGTCGGCAGCAGCCTGAACGCCGATGTCGGAAGTTATAAGAAGCTCTTCGAGTTCTTCAAGCAGGTTATCATCGATATGTCTTTTACCTGAAAAAATCTTTTCAATTCCGCCGGAAAAGATGTTCCTAGTTTTTGAAAGGCTTTCTTTAAGGCGATTAAAGTAGCTTAATGAACCTGATGAGTCATTTGTTCCCGTTTTCGAATCATTATTTCTTTTAAACCATCCGAAAGTCATATTTGTCTCCGGACATCATTAATATAAGCTTTCATTACATACCGCCGCTTGCTCTTTCCAAGTTGACTGAAACAACCTTTGAAACACCCATATGTTCCATTGTTATTCCAAATAGCGTATCAGCAAATTCCATGCTGTTTTTGTTGTGAGTAATCATTATAATCTGGGATTTATCGCCTATGATTTTCAGAAGGTTATTAAACCTGTAAACATTCGAGTCATCAAGAGGCGCATCTATTTCATCCATCACACAAAAAGAGGCTGGTTTCAGCAGGAATATCGCAAATACAAAAACTATTGCGGCAAGGGCTTTTTCTCCTCCGGAAAGAAGGCTCATCCTTGTCAGTTTTTTACCGGGCGGATGAATCATATATTCAACTCCAGTTTCCAGAGGCTTGTCGGGTTCGGTCAGAATAAGATTGGCCGTGCCTCCTTCAAAAAGACCTGGAAAGACTTCACCGATTTTTTTATTAACTTCATTGAATGTGTTTAAAAATCTTTCCTGAGATATTTTATTTATTTTTCTTATGACCTTGTGGAGATCTTCAATGGCTTTGACAAGGTCATCGCGCTGCCTGGAGAGGAAATCAAAGCGTTCTTTGAGCTGTTCGTATTCCTTTATTGCGCCAAGGTTAACATCTGTAAAATCTCCGATTTTTTTCCTGCACCGTTCCAGTTCTTCTTCCATCTCGGGAACGGCCATTTCAGGATTATCAACGGCTAAATCAGGTATAGACCCTGCTTCGGAAAGAAGGATTTGATAGCGTTCCTCAAAACGCTTAGAAATGTTTTCCCTTTGTATCTGCCTTTGGGATTGTTCAATTTCAAGTAGTCGCAATTTTTGCAAAGTCTGTTCACGCTCATTCCTGACATTTGTAATCAGGCCGTCGTGTTCTTTGAGCGTAACATCTATGGTATTGTAATCAGCCTCATTGTTTTCAAGAGCCTGCTTTAAAACTGATATTCGGTTGTACATACCGTGAAGAGCCTGTTCATTTTCAAGAAGTTTGATCTTCGATGCTTCAATATTCCGGGTTTTTTGCGATATATCCTGCACAAGGATTTGCAGTCGGCTTATTCCGTCGTTATGATAATCTCTAAGGCGATTGAGTGAATTGTTCCCGTTTTCCAACTTGGCATTAAGGGTTGTGAGCTTTAATTTAAGATCTATAACTTTCTGATCGTAACCTGCAAGGTCAGATGATGCAGCGCCTATCTTTCCGGAAATTGCCGTGACCTTTTCCCGGGCATCTGAAACCTCGCTTTCAACTTTTGCCAGAGCTTCATTGTATTTTGCGATTTCTTCATCGATGTCGCTTCGCTCGCCTATCAGCTGTTCCTGTTCGAGTTGTACGATTTCAAGATGATGGCGTGCATGTTTTAGATCTTCAGATATCTTGTAAAGGTATTTTTCGGCTTCAATTTCATCCTGGACTGCCCCATGTTTTTGTTCCATGAACTTTTGCAGGGTTATTTCGTAAGACTTTACTTCGGATTCCAGCGCCTTTTGAACAGAACGGGTGGTTTCAAGACGCCGGTCAAGCTCTGATATTTGTTTTTCAAGTTCCTTGATTTCATGTTTTTTCGCAAGGATTCCTGAAGAAGCTTCTTTGCTTCCGCCTGCCATAGTTCCGTTATTGGAAATTATTTCACCATTTTTAGTGACAACCGTTTGAAAAGATCCATTGGCATTGAATGTTTCAAGCGCTTCATTAATATCATTGGAGAAAATAACATGCCCAATAAGGGTTTCCACCGTTTTTTCAAAACCGGCTTTAACCGTTACGTGGTTTATCAGCAGTTTCGAAGAATCGGGTTTTGGATAGTGTTCGCATTCAAGTTTCTTAAGGGATGATATGGGAATGAACCCGCTGCGTCCAGCTCCCTGACATTGCAGAAATTCCATGAGAGATTTACTGGTATTCTGGTCATTTACGAGAATGTACTGGAGTGATTCTCCAAGGGCAGCTTCTACTGCAGTTTCAAAGGAAGGTTCAGGCTCAAGGATATCAGCCATGAGCCCAATAATACCGTCAACGTTGTTGACTTCAAGCCCGTTCTGCATGCTTCGGCTTTTCATGATGGCCTTAACGCCATCTTTGTACCACTCGAAATTGTCTTCCATTTTCTTTAGGGTTGTATAATTTAGTCTGAGTTTATTTCTTTCCATTTCGAGCGTCTGGACCAGTTTTACCTGGCTTCCGAGCGACTTTCTTTTATCCGTAAGCCGCTGTTCAACTGAATTTATTTCCTTCCCGATTTCTTCAAGATGATGTCTGCAAGACTCAAGATTCTCTTTTGCACCAACCTCCAGACCAGATGTTCCGGTAACCTTTTCTGCAGCAACAGCTACTTCTTCATCCGCTCTTTTCAGCCGCCTTTTTAGGTTTTCCTTGTTGTTTGAGGCGTTTTGATAGATGTTCTTATATCTTGCTTCATGGGCGACAAGATTCATCATGTTCGTTTTGCATGCATCGAGTTCCCGGTTCAGGTCCGACAGTTTGAGTTTTATGTTTTGATATGCGTTGCGGTCCTGATCGAGGCCCGAGCGTGTTATGTTTATTTCATCGTTAATTGAAAGGATTTCTTTTTCAGCCTGGGATATTTCCGAGAGAATTTTAGTGCTTCTTTCCTCAAGTCCGGTTCTCGCTGTCTCAAGCTCTGAAACTTCCGTGAGAAGCCGTTGAACATCCTTGCGTAGATGTAAAAGGTCATTTTCGAACCGGTCAGTATTTCTCTGTATTTCAAAGATGCTCGATTTCTGGCCGGATATTTCATGATTTTTCTGGGATAACTTTAGCTTTATTTCTTCTACAACAGCATCGAGTTTTTGCAGTTTTGAAACATGCCCTATATCCGCATCTTTCAGGCCTTTTAATATAGCATCGGTTTCATTAATCTGCCTTGTATGCTCGTTGTAGTAATGAATGGTGACACAGGCGTCCAGTTTCCTGATGCGATCCTGGAAGCTTTTGTAAATCTCTGCCTTTCTGGCCTGACGCTTTAATCCTGCCATATGCCGGTTGATTTCGGAAATTATATCTGTTACCCGAAGAAGATTCTGATTTGTTGCTTCAACCTTTTTGAGGGCTTCATTTTTACGACTGTTATAACGGGTTATTCCGGCAGCCTCTTCTATGAAGAATCTTCTTTCTTCAGGTCCTGCGTCTATAATTGCACCGATATTGCCCTGCTGGATTACCGAATATGATTTCGGGCCAAGGCCGCTGCCCATGAAAATATTGTGGATATCTTTAAGACGGCAGGGCCTTTTATTTAAATAGTATGCGCTTTCACCTGAGCGGTAAAGGCGTCTTGTCAGCATTATTTCTGTAAAATCTTTTAGTTCTTCCGGTGCAGACCCATTGTCATTTGCAAGCGTGAGAGTCACTTCGGCCATGTTCAATGGCGGTTTCCCGTTTGCGCCTGCGAATATGACGTCCTCCATAGATTTGCCGCGCAGTTGTTTAACGCTCTGTTCACCCATAACCCATCTTAACGCATCAACAATATTGCTCTTGCCACAGCCATTCGGGCCAACGATTGCACAGATACCCGGAGGGAATTCGATGCTTGCCTTGTCTTGAAAGGATTTAAATCCGCTTATGTCCAGCGATTTAAGTTTCATATAAAGACACACCCTCCTTTTGATTGTTTTAACAATAATACATCGAACAGCATAAAATCGAAAATTTCATAAAAAAAGAATTGGATATTATTTTATCGGCTGGACTATAACAGATAATAAACAGGTTGTAAAGGAAAAAACACAATAGAGGGTATATCGTGATAATATAAGTACAATATATGGTGCTTTGCAGTTTTAAAAAAGTTAAACCGAAAAAGAGAGCTCGATTTCTGTTGTATTCAGGTGGGTTAGCAGGCAAATTAAAAACAGCTCCGATTCCCTAATATAGAAAATTCCCTTTTTTTATTATATCTGCCGGTCATATATTAAAGTATCTGGCTTAAGAAAAGTTTTGTCCTTTCATTCTCAGGATTTGTGAAAAAGTGCTCGGGTGTTCCTTCTTCTACAATTGCTCCCATGTCCATGAAAATTACCCTGTCCGCAACTTCTTTTGCGAATCCCATTTCATGGGTAACGACAACCATGGTCATTCCCTCCATTGCAAGGTTTTTCATAACGTCTAAAACCTCCCCTATCATTTCCGGGTCAAGGGCTGATGTCGGTTCATCAAAAAGCATGACTTTGGGATCCATAGCAAGAGCTCTTGCTATGGCCACACGCTGCTGTTGTCCTCCTGAAAGCTGGTCAGGAAATACATTTGCTTTATCTTTAATTCCCACTTTGTTTAGCAGATAAAACGCCTTATCCAGGTATTCATCCTTTGTGCGTTTGCGAACGACTTTTTGGGCCAGAGTTATATTTTCTAGAACAGACTTATGAGGGAAGAGATTAAAGGACTGGAAAACCATTCCCACTTCGGCGCGCAGTTTATTGATATTGGTCTTGGGGTCAAGGATATCTATCCCTTCGATAAAAATTTTTCCGCTGTCTGCCGCTTCAAGGTGGTTAAGGCATCTTAAAAGTGTACTTTTCCCGGATCCTGAAGGTCCTATTACCACAACCACTTCACCAGCTTCTATTTTGCATGAGACGTTAACCAGTGCCTGAACTCTATGGGGGACCAAAAAAGTTTTATAAATATTTTGAACTTCGATCACTATACCGCAGTCCTCCTTTCAAGGTACTGGACAAACATGGAGAGTGTAAATGTAAGAGCAAGATACAAAAGCGCACAAACAAACCAGAGTTCGAATGTTTGAAGGCTTGTAGTGGCAACCTCTCTTGTCGCTTTTGCAAGCTCTCTTATTGCAATGATACCTAAAAGGGAAGAGTCTTTTATAAGGCTGATGAATTGGCCTGCCAGCGGCGGGAGTATTCTGCGCAATGCCTGGGGAAGGACTACATATCGCATGGACTGAGCGTACGTCATGCCGAGAGATCTCGATGCTTCAACCTGTCCTCGGTGTATCGATTGTATTCCGGCCCTTACTATTTCAGCAACGTATGCTCCGGTAAAACATGCAAGAGCGGCTACACCATACCACAAAGAAGGTATGGGATTTATCCCGTATTTACCTAAGATCGTATTTATTAGAGTGCCAAGAACAAAGTACCAGATAAATATCTGAACAAGAAGGGGGGAACCGCGGATAATTTCTATATATGTTATGGATGCCCATTTAAACGCGGGGTTCGACGAGAGGCGGGCAATACCGCCAATAAGGCCTATAAGTATTCCAAAGAGTGTGGCTATGGCACTTACCTCTATTGTGAGCCATAAACCCTGAAGCAGGATACCGGGTTTCCATTTCTCGTAGAAGGCTAATACATATCCAGGATTAACATATTCTCCTTTGGATACTTTCAGGTCGCCTTGAGGAACGGTGTATGTTTTATTTTCTCCAATGGTTTTAACAATAATAATTGCTTTGCCATTTTCATATGATATTTCGGTTATCTTCCCATCAACCTGGGACCTGATATCAACCTTTTCTTTGAATATAAAATACTGTGGAATCCGATACCATCGCCAGATATAGTCAATTTTTATTGTAGCGTAATACAATGCACCAATCAGCCCGGCCAGACACAGGAAGAAAATACCCACCCAGGCGTAATAAGAAGCGGGTTTGTTCTTTTTAATAGTTGCAGGTTGATTCATCTTTATGCTTGCTGCTTCCTTTATATTTATCTGATATCTTGTCAGGGCGGTTTAACAATCAGGTAATATAATAAGAAAACCGGCCGGGGCTATGTTGTCCGGCCGGTTTGTATTTTCGGTTTATATCACTGGACTTCTTTTATCCAGTCTGTGCTTTTAATCCACTTGTCATAAGTCCTGTCATATCTGCCGTCATTTTTTATCTGACTTAAAAAGTTATTAAGCCAGTTAAGAAAATCAGGATCACCCTTTCTTATTGCCCATGCCAGTGGTTCATATGTAAAAGGTGTATCGAGGAATATCAGCTTTTCGGCTCCCTGCTGAGCCATAAACACAACACAGTAGGGAAGATCATAAACAAAAGCATCGGCTTTGCCGTTAACCACTTCAAGGGCTGCTTCCGGCTCTGTCTCGAATGATTTGTATGTTGCTTTAGGTATGACTCTTTTTACCGCCTGTTCACCCGTTGTGCCAAGCTTTGATGTAACGGTGTATTTAGGATTATTAAGATCTTTATAGGATTTAATTGCACCCTGGTGTTTTTTGTTAATAAGAATGGTCTGGCCCACGACAATATTTGGATTTGCAAAATTAATTTTGAGATTCCGTTCCTGGGTTACCGTCATTCCGCTCATAATTATATCGAACTTTTCTGTAACCAGGGAAGGAATAATTCCGTCCCATGCCGTGTTGACAGGAACAAATTTGACTCCGAGTGCCAGTGCCATTTCTTTTGCTATGTCAATATCGAATCCCACGAAATTCCCATTTTTATCGGTCATTTCAAAAGGCATATATCCGGCTTCAAAACCAACGCGGAGCTCTCCTTTTTGCAGGATCTGTTCCAGAGTAGATTGTTTTACAAGTTGCATGCGTACGCTATCGGAAGAGGTTCCGGCCTGGCCTACAGCCTTTTTTTCTTCCTGTTTTCCACAACCTGCAACAAGAAGCAGACTTAAAACAATGATACCGGCAACCCACGAAAAATTTAAAATTCTCTTCATTAAAGACCTCCTCCATAAATGGTTGTTTTAATTTAATACGTATAAAATCAGTATGATTTGCCTTCCGTTAGAAGCTCTCTGAATATCATCATAATATCGCAATCCCGGCATTTGGGTATATCCTCTTTCGGTATATATACTATTGCAGTCCGTTTGCATTTAGGGCATATTACTTCTATTGCTTCTTTTTTTTCCCGCACTGGATGTTCCCGTATTTAGAAGATGTTGTAAGAAACGATATTTAATTAACCCTGTATATCATAAAAAGTATATTGTAAAGAGGGGTATCATTTAATTTATAGTAATAATTTATAGACAAAAATGTTAAATGTTTTAATGAATTACCGATGTATAGTTAATATAAAATGATCCTGGCTAAAAGAATCAACCCTGATCCGGCTCTGAAATAAATTAAATAAGCTTGACATGAATATTTCCCGGCAGTTATGAATGATATAATTAACCTGTGAATTATAATATCCGGTGTTTATTAAAACAATTTCAACATGTCGCGAGGTTGTCTATGCTAAATGATAAATATATCGATTTTGCTGCCCTTATTGAAAACAATCCTGATATAAAACAAGCAGTAAGCAATGTTAATCACGAGCTGATTACAAGGAGGGGAAACAAACCCTCAATATGCAATGTGTTCTTAAATGAATATAACACCCTGAGAGAAAGCGACGAATTCACGTTTAATATTGATAAGGAAGCTAAAAAGCGTTTGCCTGACATAATAAATAACAAGGTGCAATATGTTGAAGCCATTAGTTCCTCTGACAGTTCTTATAATGAGAAATATCGTAAACGAAGAAATATCGGCATTGTGTTTTCAGGCGGTCCTGCTCCCGGAGGGCATAATGTCATAGCGGGATTTTATCATGCAGCAAAAAAGGCTAATGCGGAAAGCAGCATATTCGGTTTTTTGCTTGGACCGGACGGGATTGTTGAAAATGAATATGTTGAGCTTACCGACAGTATTGTTGACGAATACATTAATCTTGGCGGATTCGGCATGATAAAAACGGGTCGTGCCAAAATAGATTCTAAAGAGAAAATGCATCTTTCAAAAGAGACCTGCAGAAGACTTAAACTGGATGCGCTTGTAATTGTAGGAGGTGACGATTCGAACACGAATGCAGCGTTTCTTGCACAGGAGATGCATAAGGATGGCGTACAAATTATAGGAGTTCCAAAGACGATTGACGGGGACATACAGGTAAGAGATTCAAAAGGAACGGTCTTGTGCGCAATTTCGTTTGGATTTCATACCGCCGCGCTTGCTTTCGCAAATGCAATAAGCAATCTTTGCACAGACTGCAGCTCCGACGTCAAATACTGGCATATATGTAAAGTAATGGGAAGGGTTGCAAGTCATCTCGCGCTTGAAGTAGCTCTTCAGACTCATGCTAATATCACTCTTATCGGAGAAGATCTTGCTGATTATACGGATAAAAGAAGAATCGAAAAGGCAACAAGGGAGGGAACAGTCGATTATACGGCATTTGGTATGACTTTGAGGCATCTGTCCCGTGTGATATGCGACGGTATTGTGCGCAGGGCGGCTGTCGGCAAGAATTACGGTGTAATGGTTATCCCGGAAGGCATACTGGAATTTATAAATGAGATTCAGGTTTTTATCATTAAGTTTAATACCATTATTGCCCAGTATAATTCAACCCATGACACCGATTTCCATACCAATTTTCCGCTCCTTGATGACAAGCTGGAATATCTGAGGCGCCTGGCGAAAACCTCACGGGAAGAAGGTATTCTCACAATATGGAATACGAGGGATGATGATTTGTTTAATGACATACCCGCATTCTTCCAGGAAGGACTGCTCATGGAAAGGGACAGCCATGGCAATTTCCAGTTTTCTCAGGTTGAAACCGACAAAGTACTTATGGGGCTTGTGAAAGACTATCTTGATATCCTTAAAGAAAAAGGCCAGTATAAGATAGGAATATCGAGTAATTATTATAGAAAGGCTCTTGAAAATGGAAATCTCGACCCCGATCTTTTTGGCCCCGCTTTATTTAAAAATTACAAAGATGAATTCCTTATTGTTAAAGAGTCAATTACATCTGTTAAAACCCTAAAGCAGGTTCTCGTTAAGGATGGTATTATCGGGGAGAGCGATCAGATCCCTGCCCACGTTGAAAAAGTATTTAAAAAATCTGTTCCTATATTTAAAACCCAGGTCCATTTTTACGGCTATGACGGCAGAGGCAATGACCCAAGCGGTTTTGACTGCGTTTACGCATATAATTTAGGTCTGACTGCCTTTAGTCTTGTCGCTAACGGTGCAACAGGCCAGATGGCGGCTATAAAAAACCTTGAAAAAGAATTTGCACTGTGGGAGCCTATCGGTATTCCTATAGCGCCTCTTATGCACATAGAAGAAAGAAAAGGTAAGCTTAATCTTGTTTTGGAGAAAACTCTTGTAGATGTGAATTCACCTTGTTTTAAGATAGTTAAAGCACTCAGGGAAAAATGGCTCGGTGCTTTTCCGGGTGAAGATGATTACCGGAGGCCGGGTCCTGTCAGGTTCGTTGGAAAGTGTGAAGACGAGAGGCCGCTGACGTTCGTATTGAATGAACTTGCGAAGAGCGGTTTGGACTGAAAACGGCATCTTCCTTTATTCGTTTTTAACTGGGAGCGATACGGTAAAAACGCATCCATTGCCCGGAGTGCTCTTTAAGCTTATTGATCCGCCAAGGTCATTTAAAAGTCCTTTAACGATAGGAAGCCCGAGTCCGGTGCCGGTTATATACCTTGTTTTCTCATTTTTTACCCTGAAAAACTTGTCGAAAATTTTCTCATGATATGAAGGGTCTATTCCAAAGCCGTTATCCTTCACATCTACAATGATGTTTTTCCCATCAGTCTCAGCAGTGACTGTAATCTCTCCTCCTTCATTTGTGTAATTGATTGCATTTGTAATCAGGTTTCCGAAAATGCTTTCAATAGCCATCGGATCAATTGTGAGGGAAGGCAGGGGAACTTCCGGGAGCTTTAACACAAGTGACTGCTGCTTGGATTTTGCCCTGGCGCCGAGAAAGTCAACTATACTCTTCAGCAGAACATCTATATTTATAGGCTTTGGTTTCTGATATACCAGACCAGCTTCAATTCGCGAAAGATCGAGAAGATCACCTATCAGGGCGATGAGCCCGCTGGTTTTCTCCTTAGCACGTGCAAGTACGAGTTTATCGTCGTTTGATTCTTCCCCGGCCATATCCTTTAAAACAACAGCTATCTGTTCATGGATTGTAGAAAGGGGAGATCTCAGCTCATGGGAAACTTTGGCCACAAATTCCGATTTAAGACGGTCTAAAACCTTCATAGCGGTTATGTCTTCAATTGCAACAACAGCACCAAGACATTCCTTCTCATCTCCAAGTACCGGCCTTCCTCTGGCTATGAGAAACTTTCCATGTACAGGTGAGAATTCACAGGTTGGGACATCAATTATATCATTATATTCCCCCTGTGATATCTCCATTACAAGCTTGCAGAAGCGCTCATCCTTGACATAGTGTTCTATATGCTCTCCGGCAGGATTGTCTGCCGGATCGAGGCCTATATGTTTGAAAAAGGCAGGGTTTACAAGGGCAACATGCCCCTTTGAATTTGTAACGACTATTCCGTTGGGAAGAGATTCTATTATGGTCCTTATGCGGCTTTTTTCTGTCCCGAGATCGGCAAGTGTTTTTCTTCTTTCACGTTCAAGAATTTCGGTTTCAGCTTTTAATCTTATTTTTTCTCTTGCTCTGTTTACAACTATTCTCAGATGATCAGGTTCAAACGGTTTTGCTATAAAATCATATGCGCCCTGCTTCATGGCCTCAATGGCTGTTTCAACAGTAGCGTAACCGGTTATAATTATTACCAGGATGTTTTGGTATGTTTCCCTGATCCGTCTTAAAACTTCCATACCATCAATTCCCGGCATTTTCAGGTCAAGGAGTACTATGGAGACTTCTTCTTTGTTAAGAATATCAAGGGCTTCATTTCCTCTTGCAGCTGTTGAGACCTTAAAGTCCATTTTGACCAGAATTCTTTCAGCTCCGCTTCTGATCCCTTCTTCATCGTCAACAACCAGAACAGATAACATATTTATTTTATCATTCAATTGCAGTATCTCCATTATCCGGGTTTGCCGCCGGAAGCTCTATGAAAAAAGTAGTTCCTTTCCCGGCCCTGCTCTTTGCATATATTTTTCCCTTATGATTATCTATAATGCTGTATACAAGGCTAAGCCCGAGGCCGGTGCCTTTCCCTTCTTCTTTTGTGGTAAAGAAAGGTTCGAATATATGAGGCAGTACATTTTGTGGTATTCCGGGTCCTGTGTCTGATATTTCAATAATTATGGAATTGCTTTGCGGAGGTCTATAGCTTTTTATGGAAAGTGTTCCCTTTCCTTCCATAGCATCAGCTGCATTTAATATTACGTTCATAAAAAGATGGTTCAGTTGCTGGATATCTCCAAAGATTTCAGGAAGGGAGGAAGAGAGTTCCTTTTCTATTTCAATATTGTGAAAGAGGGTTTGGTTCTCAAGCAGAAACAAGGTGCGCAAAATAGCACTATTTATATCGTGCGGACGCATTTCCTGGCGGGTCTGCCGTGCAAACTCAAGCAATTCCTTAACCGTGTCCCGGCATCTCTGGGATTCCTTGTAAATACGCATCAAGTCGTTGCGTGCACCTTCTTCAAGTTTATATTCTTCTAGCACGAGCTGTGTAAAAAGGGTGATGCTGCTTAAAGGGTTGTTCAGCTGATGTGCAACGCCTGCCGCCAATTTTCCGAGAGATGCCATCTTTTCCGACTGAAGGATCTGTATCTGGGCGTTTTCAAGCTCTTTTTTCATTTTGAAAGTTTCGCGCATATCGTGAAAAAATCCGATTGTGGCGACTTCACGTTCTTCTTCATAAACGATTGCGGCATTTAGACTGATTGGGATATTATCTCCATTTTTCCCTTTAACATCAACTATATATGACTTAAGCTTTCCCTTTCCTCCGTGCTCGTTGCTCCTTAGCTTCTTCATTATCTCTCTTGCGCCGTCGCCTGGATATATATCACGGATGTTAATATTATTTAACGCTTCTTCAACATCATAACCGCTGATTTCAGCCGCAGCATCGTTGAAAATAAGAATTTTTCCATTCATATCTGAAGCAAGAACGGCGTCCACCGAACTTAAAATCAGATTTCGTAAAAAAGCGTTCGACCTTTTCAGTTTCACTTCCAATCCTTCGATGGATGGAAAATCAAAATCGAAAATAACAAGAGCGTCAATGTTATCTCCGGAGAGTATCGGATAGGAATATAGACAGAGTACCTTCCCCTGGTTTGGCGTATTTATTCTGTCCACCATGGCGGGCTGTTTTGTTTCCATAACCTTCAGGGCAGGACAATTATCACAATGGGAGGTGCGGTCATAAAGGGCCTGGTAACATAGTCTGCCTGTGACATCATGTTTTAAAATCAGATCTGGATCGGTGTTAATTGAAATGATTTTAAAATCAGGCGATATTATGACAACCTTTCTTTTAAAGGCTTTTAATGCTTTTATAAGGTATTCGTTTTCTGTTTTATTTGGCATTTGCGGACACTCATATAATGTTTTTAAGATGCTTTATGCAATTAAGCGATAATTTAACAATAAGCCATAAACACACGAAAAATGCAATTAGTAGTTCGATATTTTAATAAAAATTAAAAATGACGCATAAACAATATATAATAATATAAGGATCATCTCGGGATTAGTTGGGTTTGGGAGAATGATCTAATATAATAAGATGGTTTTTGAAATGTTTATTTTATGAATAAGTGTTCAACAGGTTAAATAAGATTGACAGGATATTGAGAGGGCCGGTACATTTGTGGAACAAGTCTTAACTGTTGGATTATTATAAAATTAGTCGATATTGTTTTACAAAAATACATTTGTTACGATTATACTTGACATAGGAAAGATGTTATTGTTAATGAATGAATATTCATTCATAAGTGTATTATGATAATTTGTAACTGGAGGTTTGCTATTAATAACAAAGATAAAGGAAATGATAAGTACCACCGAATACTTGAAGCTGCTGTAAAAGTGTTTGCTGAAAGGGGTTTCTATCAGTCAACCATATCACAGATTGCAAGAGAGGCTGGTGTGGCAGATGGTACCATATATCTTTATTTTAAAAACAAGGATGACATTCTTGTTCAATTTTTCACTTACAAGACCAAGCTTGTTTTCGACAGGTTCAGAGAGGAAGTCGATAAGGCCGACAATTGCTTTGACAAGCTGAGAAATCTGATACGCCGTCACCTTGAAGAATTTCAGAATGACAGGAATATGGCTGTGTTATACCAGGCTGAGACACATCAGAACAGCCGTCTCGTTGAGGAACAAATAAAAGAGATGTCGAAGCTTTATCTGGACATTGTTTCAGAAATAGTTGAGCAAGGACAGGAAGAGGGGGGTATACGCAAAGATATTTACGTGGGCCTTGTCAAGAGATTCATACTTGGCGGTGTGGATGAAGTAATAAATACCTGGCTCCATTCAGGTGGAAAATACGATCTTGTATCAATGGCCGACCCGCTTGTTGACCTCTTTATAAGGGGTATAGGAAATGCAGAAGTTATAAGCAGCAATAATTCCCAAAAGGATGATAAATAAATTACTAACCAAGGAGATTAAATTATGGCACAGCTGATAGCCGACAGAAGAGATGTTGATTTTGTCCTTCATGAGCAGTTGCAGGTTGCAGACTTTAGCAAGCATGAAAAATATGCGGAGTTCAACAGGAAAACAGTTGATATGATTATTTCAGAGGCTCGTAATCTGGCAATAAAGGAGATTCTTCCTACACAGAAATTGGGAGACAGGGAAGGTTGCAGGCTTGAGAACGGAAAGGTAAGTGTTCCGGAGTGTTTCCACAAGCCTTTTGACCTGATTAAGGATGGAGAATGGGTTGCCATGACAGAAGACCCCGAATGGGGAGGTCAGGGAATGCCCAAGACCCTTGCCCTTGCTGCGGGTGACTACCTTGTCGGCGCAAATTACTCTTTCATGATGTATGCCGGATTGACACACGGTGCCGGAAAGTTAATCGAGGAATTTGGTACCGAAAAGCAGAAAACACTTTTTTTAAAAAATATGTATACCGGTAAATGGGGCGGAACCATGCTTCTCACGGAACCGGAAGCCGGATCTGACGTCGGGGCTCTTACGACAAGCGCAAAAAGAAATGACGACGGGACATATTCCATTACCGGAAACAAGATATTTATTTCCGGCGGGGAGCACGATCTTGTCGAAAACATTATCCACCCTGTTCTTGCCCGTATTGAGGGTGCACCTCCCGGAACAAAGGGAATATCCTTGTTCCTTGTTCCCAAGGTCTGGGTGAATGATGATGGAAAACTCGGAGAATTCAATGATGTGGTTTGTACCGGCATTGAAGAAAAGATGGGAATTCATGGAAATTCAACATGTTCTCTTTCACTCGGTGGAAAAGGCAAATGCAGGGGGACTCTCCTCGGAGAAGAGAACAAGGGAATGAGAGCCATGTTTCTCATGATGAATGAGGCACGCCAGCTTGTTGGTCTCCAGGGTTTTGGCTGCGCTTCTTCCGCATATATGTACGCTGTTAATTATGCAAGACAGCGTGTGCAGGGAAAGAATCTGATGCAGATGATGGATGCAAATGCTCCCTCCGTTCCGATAATACAGCATCCCGATATACGGCGCCAGTTGATGATCATGAAATCGTTTGTTGAAGGCATGAGAAGCCTTATTTACTATTCCGGATTCTGTTCCGACAAGATCGCAACTGTAGACAGCGAGGAAGAAAAGGCTAAATATCAGGGGCTTATCGATGTGCTTACCCCTATAGTCAAGGGCTATATAACCGACAAGTCTTTTGAAATCTGCAGCCATGCCATTCAGGTTTATGGAGGATATGGTTTTATAAAAGAGTATCCGGTTGAACAATTATTGAGAGATTGCCGGATTACCATGATTTATGAAGGTACAAACGGTATTCAGGCAATGGATCTTCTGGGGCGCAAACTTGGCATGAATAAGGGTAAAGCTGTAATGGATCTTTTCGGTGAGATCCAAAAGACAATAGCAGAGGCTAAAGGAATTCATGGACTCGAAGATTTTGCGGCAAAACTCGAAAAATCGATCAACAAGCTCGGAGAGGTTGCAATGCACATCGGAGCTTCGGCAATGTCTCCTAAGGTTCTTACTGCATTTTCATTTGCATATCCATTTATGGAAGTCTGCGGGGATGTTGTCATGGCTTGGATGCTCCTCTGGAGAGCCTCTGTTGCTGCTCCGAAACTCGAAAAAATAGTTGGCAGCGTAGGGGGCGAAGAAGGAATCAATTATCTGGAAAGGCGAGCCAAGATAGAAAAAGACAAAAATGCCGCATTTTACGAAGGCCAGGTCAGGAGCGCCGAATTTTTTATCAATACGGTTCTGCCGGTTACTTTCGGAAAGATGAAGGCAATTCTAGATTCAAACAGCGCCGCTATTGAAATCCCGGATGTTTCATTCGGCGGATAAAACACTTTGCTAAATCTTGGAAACTCTCGTCTTCTGCCGAGAGTTCTCGGAATTTTAATGTTCAGAGATTCTAAAACCTTTTTCACAAAGCGCTAAGTCATTCACAAAAAACTTTTTTGGGAGTGTTAATTCCTGATATTTAGAAATAAACTATATATTCTCTGAGGTTCTGTTGTTTGATATTTAACTTTGAACATAGGGAGATTTGAAATGGCTGAAAGAAAAATATTTCTTGGCGGAGAATTCCTTATTTCAGATATTTTGCCCGAAGATGTGTTCACTCCTGAAGATATAAGCCGTGAACAAAAGATGGTTTATGAAAGCGCTGTCGATTTCGTGAAAAAGGAAATTTTACCGAACATCGAGCGGATCGAGGAAAAAAACGAATCATTTGCCCGTTCACTGATAAGAAAAACCGGGGAATTGGGCCTTAACGGCATAGATATTCCTGTCGAATACGGCGGGGAGGGGATGGATAAAATAAGCACCTGCCTCGTGACAGAGGCTATGGGTGCCGGGGCCTCTTTTGCTGTTTCGCATTCTGCTCATACAGGAATTGGAACACTTCCTATTGTTTATTTTGGAACCGAGGATCAGAAAAAAAAATATCTCCCGAAACTTGCCTCCGGTGAATTGCTTGCCGCTTACTGCCTCACTGAATCGAGTGCAGGATCGGATGCGCTTAACTCACAATCAACCGCTGTCTTGTCTCAGGATGGTAAAAATTATATTTTGAACGGAGAAAAGATATTTATATCAAACGGAGCCTGGGCGGATGTTTTTATAATATATGCAAAGGTTGATGGTGATAAATTCACCGGATTTATCGTTGAGCGCAGTTTTCCGGGAGTATCAAGTGGTGCGGAAGAAAAGAAGCTTGGAATAAAGGGTTCTTCAACTACTCCGGTACTTATGAAAGACTGTGTTGTTCCTGCTGGAAATGTGCTTTTTGAGATTGGCCAGGGGCACAGGATTGCATTTAATGTTCTTAATATAGGCCGCTTGAAGCTTGGGGCAAGCGTGGTCGGTCCAAGCAAGGCAGCTATAACTGAAGCTGTCAAGTATGCAAACATGAGGGAACAGTTTGGCAGGAAGATAAGTTCTTTCGGGATGATAAAGAACAAGCTGGCAGACATGAGCATTATGACATATATGGCTGAGTCGCTTGCTTACCGGACTGCTGCAGCTATTGATGACAGGCTCGGTATTCTTGATGAAAAGGGTAAGAAGGATGGCGCAGAGAATGCAAAAGCCATAGAAGAATATGCCATTGAGTGCTCTATTGCAAAGGTATTTGGAAGCGAGTGCCTTGATTTTTGTGTGGATGAGCTTGTCCAGATATTCGGAGGGAATGGCTACATTACTGAGTATCCGGCTGAGCGCATGTACAGAGATTCAAGAATAAACAGGATATTTGAAGGGACAAACGAGGTAAACCGTCTCCTTATTCCCGGGACAGTTGTGAAAAGAGGATTGCAAAACAGGCTTCCGGTTATGGATGCCCTTGCTGAACTTGAAAGCGAATTAAAAACAGACCCTGCCGAGAGCCTCAAACATGGTGAATCTCCCTTATCTGCACAGGAGCATATGGTGAAGATGTGTAAGAAAATTCATCTCATGACTTCCGGAGCGGCAGTAAGCAAACTTTTGTCGAATATTGCAGAGGAACAGGAAGTTATGGCGATGCTGGCTGATATGATAATAATGATTTACGCCATGGAAAGCGGTCTTTTAAGAGCAAGAAAAATACTTGATTCAAAGGGTGAACAAAGGGCCGGATATCACATTGCCGCCGTCAAGGTTTATGTAAACGATGTTATTCCTGAAATCGCCAGTCTGGCAAAACAGGTGTTTGCCTTTGTTGAGGCTGGTGAAACCCTTTATAAGAAGTATGAAAAAATTGACCGGATTGCTTCTTACAGACCCATCAACACAATTCCTCTAAGGCGGATTATTGCCGAAAAAATAATAAAGACCCAGAGGTATCCTTATTAAATTGGG